>JAZUAX010000077.1:0-28147 GCA_045638185.1 Oscillospiraceae bacterium
AGGAGCCACCCCCGAAACCGATTATCAGATTCTCAACCTCTCGGCGGCGCTTTATAAAAAATTCGCCATGAAAAGGGTGTTCTATTCAGCTTATATCCCGCTCGCAGAAGACCCCCGCCTGCCTGCCGTTACCGCAAAACCGCCGCTTCTGAGGGAGCACAGGCTTTATCAGGCGGATTGGCTTTTGCGGTTTTATGGATTTGAGGCAAGCGAAATAATCGACCCCAAAAAGCCGATGCTTCATCCGGAGGTGGACCCTAAATGCTCATGGGCAGTCAGTCATCTTGATGAATTCCCGGTGGAAGTGAGCACGGCGGATTATGAAATGCTTCTGCGTGTTCCGGGAATCGGTGTTACCGGCGCAAAAAGGATAATCAAAGCCAGAAGAAATCAGAAGTTGGATTTCGATATGCTCAAAAGAATGGGTATTGTGCTCAAAAGAGCAAAGTTTTTTATAACCTGCGGAGGGAAAACCCTTCAGAGGATTCCGGAAACAACGGAAAGCATGCTTTGGGCAATAACTTCGCCGAATAGAATGGGCGGTTTTACCGATTACGGAATGGAACAGCTTTCGCTTTTTGAACCGATGCTCATAGAGGAGGCTTCGAGAGAATGTCTGACAGGGGAGTTTTGATTTTTGCCTATGACGGGAGCTTTGAGGGCTTTCTTTCGGCGGTTTTTGATTCTTTTTCCATGAAAATCATTCCTGAGGATATTGTTGTTTTTGATGATGAGGAGCCTTCGCTTTTTGGTATGCACTATGTCGAAACTGATTCTGAGCATGCAAGGCGGGTTAAAACGGGAATTGAAACAAAACTCGGGTACGGAATGCTCAACATGGTGGAAAAGGCCTTTTTGTTTGATGGAAAAGGGAAAGAAATTGCAATTCTCCGCTTTATAAAAAAGGCTTTTGCCGAAGGCAGAAGCACCGGAGGTAAAATCGGAGATGAATGTGTGAGCATGATTTACAAAATGTGCGTTGCGGTTGGAAACGAAGCGGAACGCCACCGCCAGTTTGCGCGTTTTTCGGATTCAAAAGGCGCTTTGGTTTCCGTTATCCATCCGAAACATTTTGTGCTTCCGCTGATAAAACAATATTTTTGCGCAAGGCTCCGCAGCGAAACCTTTATGATTTTTGATTCCGAGCACGGAGCCGCGCTTATACATACCCCGGAGAAAACGGCAATAATCCCTGTGGAAAATCTGGAGCTTCCGGATTGCTCGGAGGACCGCTTTTACAGTGAACTCTGGAAAAATTATTACCGTCATGTTGCTATTGCAAGCCGATATAATCCAACATGCCGCAGAACTCATATGCCAAAGAGGTTCTGGCAATATCTCCCGGAAGTACGGGAGGAGCTTGAGCAGAATTTTGTTCCGAAACTTTCTTTCGGAACTTCGGTGGAAATTGCGGAAGGGATCTGGAACGATTTTAAAAACAGGCTTTTGGAGGGAAATTATCATGGAAATTAAATTTGTTTTTGCAAAACCGGAGGAAGCGGCTTTTCTTTCCGAAATGCGCAGAAAAGTCTGGGAAACAACTTATCGCGGAATTTATCCGGATAGAATTATAGATGAATTTGACTATGAATTTCACAACGGTAAAAATCTGTTCATGATAAATTCCGAGGAGTTTTCCGTATATTTCATACACGCGGAAGATGAAATTGCAGGTTATCTTATTCTTCAACACAAAAATCCTCTTTATGTGCAATCGCTCTATCTTCTTCCAAAATTCCGCGGAAAAGGAATCGGCCGTAAAACTTTTGAATTCATAAAAGAAAACTGCATCGAAAAAGGATTAAAAAAGTTTTATCTCGGCTGTCATCCGGAAAATAAAAATGCCCTTGGCTTTTATAAAAAAATGGGCGGAGTTATTACAGAAAAAGACATTGGCCACGAAAACAACAAGGAAAACAGTTTTAAAATTGAATTTGATTTATAAAAAAATCCGCCTTCGGGCGGATTTTTCTTTACATAAACAGTGAGTAGGGATATAATTATTATGTAAACAAAAAAGGAGGTATCTTCGATGGAATACGATAAAAAAGCTCTTAAAATTGCTGCGAAAATAACTGCCGGAACTCTTTCCGAAAGCGGAGAATTCGGCGAAGAAAACGCAAAAAAGACCGTTGCTTTTCTTAAAACTGTTTATAAAGAACTCGTTTTTATCAAAGAGGATGAAAACTGCGTGAAAGATGCTTTTAAAGCAGCCGGAAAAATAACTGCAGCAGCCTGCGAGGAAATGGAAGAACCGGAAGGCGAAACTGCCGCAAAATTCTTTAAAGTCGTTTATGAGGAAATTGCACCCCTTGCTGCGGAAGAGGATTTTGATGAGGACGTTTTCAAATATGTTTCCAAAATAACCGCAGCAGCCTGCGAAGAGATGGAAGAACCTACTGAAGAAAAAGCAAAAGAAGCCGCAGAATTCTTCAAGGCAGTTTATGCCGGACTTTTTGAGGAAGAAAAACCGGTTTGCAACGGAAAATATATCATTAAAGAAACCGAAAGCGGAATAAGCTTTCGCCTCGCCGCAGGAAACAACCAGGTAATCGGTGTTTCCGAGGTTTATTCTTCCCGCGCAGCGATGGAAAAGGGAATCGAATCCGTCCGCAAGAATGCCCCTGTTGCCAACCTCGAAGACCAGACAGCAGAACCGGTTGTTGAAGCGGTCAACCCGAAATTTGAAATCTATAACGATAAAGCAGGAGAATTCCGCTTCCGCCTCAAAGCACGAAACGGAGAAATAATCCTTGCTTCCGAAGGCTATAAAACAAAAGCTTCCTGCGAAAACGGAATCGAATCCGTCCGCAAAAATGCACCTGCGGAAATTGCAGAATAACGGAGGATAAAATGGCTGAAGAAAGACGCGATAAACATAATTATTACCTTGATATTGCAGAAAGCGTTCTTGAACGCGGAACCTGCCTTCGCAGAAAATACGGCGCAATAATCGTTAAAAACGACCAGATTATTTCCACAGGATATGCCGGCGCACCCCGCGGCAGAAAAAACTGCAGCGATCTCGGTTGGTGCCGCAGAGAAAAACTCAATGTTCCCCGTGGCGAACGCTATGAACTTTGCAGAAGCGTTCACGCCGAGGCAAACGCAATTATAAATGCCGCAAGGGAAAATATGATAGGCTCCACACTTTATCTTGTCGGAAAAGAATGCGGTACAGACGATTATGTAAAAAACGGAAGCTGCTGCAGCATGTGCAAACGAATGGTTATAAATGCAGGCATTAAAAACGTTGTTATCCGCGATGACAGAAAAAATTTCCGTATAGTAAGCGTTGATGACTGGATCTATAATGATGATTCCCTCGAGGACACCCTCGGATATTAAAAAAACAAAAACGGGCTGAATTTTCAGCCCGTTTTTTTATCGTTTTTTATACATTATAAGTTCCGGATTTTCTCCGTTTTCTTCATAGGTGCAAACAAGGATGAAATCCAGATTTGCCGCAATTCCGAAACAGAAGTTTCCGCAGGACTCATTTTCAAGCTGTGTTCCGAGATAGGTTGCCCTGTCGTCAAGGAATTTAACGCTTTTTCCGCTCGGAAGTTTGTATTCAAGATTTATAAAATTTCCTACCAGGGCGTTAAGGTTTTCGACCTTCGGCATTCCTTCAATATGCAAATCATTTATCTCATCGATGAGTTTTTGTTTGAATTTATCAAATTTTTCTTTTCCGCCGACATTCAGATATTTTTTCCAGTAATTCAGACTGGGGAGCATATTTTTCATATAATCCCTTACCTGTTCTTCGGAAAAACTTCCATTTGCCATACTTTTTGCGCAGACTTCAATAAGTTCGTCCATATCATGGTACATATATTCTCCATCCGCATAGCACCATTTGCAGTAATCTTCGTTAAACATGCCGTCCTTTTCTTTGCTGATGCTGTGGTCATCTTCCAGAGGCATTCCGCAGCATTGACAGATAAGTTTTCTCGGAGCGCCGAGAAGAGTGTTTATGGAAACGTCAAAAAGTTTTGAAAGAAGTTTCAGGGTTTCCGTATTGGGAATGGTTTCGCCGTTTTCCCAACGGGAAACAGCCTGGCGCGTTACAAAAACTTTTTCGGCAAGCTCATCCTGCGAAAGATTGTTTTTTGTTCGGAGTTCAAAAATAACGTCTTTTGTTTCCATTCATTATCACCTCGGATACATTTTACCATCATAACGCAAAACGAACAAGCAACTTGCTGTTGCTGATAAAAAAGCCGTCTGAAACAAGACGGCTTTTAATTATTTTTTCTTTTTGAAAAGCGGTTTGTCGCTTGAAGAAAGCCACGCGCCGAAAATCATCAGCAAAAGAGCGATAAAATATTTTGTTCCGGGAATTTCGCGGAAAATAACAAGCGAAAGGGCCGTTGCAACAAAAGGGGTTGCCGCGGAATAAACGCTTGTTCTTGCGGCGCCGAGATATCTTTGCGCATATACAAAAACAAAGATGCTAAGTCCATAGGAAACAAGGCCCAGAAGAAGCGCAAAAATTAAATATAAAATGCTTTCCGCTTTTTCTCCGGAAAGAACAGCGATCAAAAAAGTTGTTCCTCCGCAGAAAATGCCTTTCAACAGAACGATTATCATGGGGTCTTTGCCGGAAAGAGCGCGGGTGCAGTTGTTTTCAATTCCCCAAAGGATTGCGGAAAGAAGAACAAAAGCAGAGCCTTTTGAAAAATCGAGAGAGGAACTTCCTTCAAATGAAAGAAGTGCGCAGGAAAAAACGGTTAAAGAAATTCCAAACCAAAGCCTGCGGCTTATTATTTCATGGAAAACAGAAAAAGCAATAATCGCCGTTGCGACATATTCAAAATTATTAAGGAGAGAAGCATTCGCGGCGGAAGTTATGCGAAGCCCGGACATAAGACAAACCGGAGCCGCAATATCAAGGATTATCATTCCGAGAACATAGGGAAATTCCTTTTTGGAAAAAGTTCCGTCCTCAGGATTTTTGCCGGTCTTTTTTCTGAGGAAAGCAATTATGCCCATTCCTGCTCCGGCGCCGATATAGAGCAGACCGGCCATCATGGCCGAAGGAATATTTTCAAGAAGAATTTTTGAAAACGGAGTGCTTAACGCATATAAAACTGCAGAAAGAAGAGCAAGAAAAATTCCATATCTTTCAGTTTTTTGAATCATTTTTCACCCTTGAGATAGGAGAGGATCTCTTCGGCATTGGTATCCGGTTTTACTTTCGGCATAACTTTTTCTATAATTCCGTTTTCATCAATTACAAAAGTTGAACGCACAGTTCCGAAGGAAACTTTTCCGTAATTCTTTTTTTCCTGCCAGGCACCGAAGGCTTCGATAACCTTATGTTCGGGGTCCGAAAGAAGGATAAAAGGAAGATTATATTTTTCTGCAAATTTAACGTGGGAGGAAACGGAATCCTTGCTTATGCCGATTACTGCAGCATCGAGATTTTTGAATTCCTCAAAACTTTCCGCAAAGGCACAGGCCTGACGGCTGCAGCCGGGGGTATTATCCCTTGGATAAAAATAAAGAACAACTTTTTTGCCGAGGAAAGAGGAAAGGGAAACTTCGTTTCCTTCCTTATCTGAAAGGGTAAAATCAGGTGCTTTTACTCCTTTTTCGAGCATTCTTAAAAACTCCTTTCGGAAATATAATCAAAGCTTTACTTTAAGAAGACGGAGAGACCAGAGAACGGTTATGAGGCAGACGCCAACATCCGCAAAAACAGCAAGCCAGATCGGAGCATAACCGAGGGCGCCGAGCACGAGGACCGCAATTTTTACAGCCATGATAAAAATCACGTTCTGGCGTACACATTCCATGATTTTTTTTGCGATGGAGATCGCTTTGGGAAGGGCGGAAATGCCGCCTTTCATAAGGACGATATCTGCGGATTCTATTGCTGCATCGGTTCCCATTCCCATAGCTGCGCCGATATCTGCAGCTGCGAGCACGGGTGCATCGTTTATTCCGTCACCGGTGAAAACGGTTACGCCGCTTTTTTTGATTTCTTCGGTTTTTTCAACTTTATCTTCCGGCATAAGGGAAGCAAAAAATCCGCTTACGCCGCATTCTTCTGCGATTTTTCGGGCCGCGTGCTCATTATCTCCGGTGAGCATAAAGCTGTGCTCAATGCCGAGTTCACGGAGCTTTTCAAGGCTTTCCTTTGCCTCGGGACGGACGGTATCTTCGAGGAAAATGCTTCCTGCAAAAGTTCCGTCAAGGGCAACGTAAAGGTTTGCACCGTTTTCTTCCGGAAGAAGGATGCTCATATGTTCAAAGAGCTTTTTGTTGCCGCAAACAACGGAAACTCCTTCGGCTTCAACGGTGACGCCTTCGCCGGCAATTTCGTTTATTTTATCTGCATCGGGGAGAATGATTCCGTTTTCGGAAGCTTTTGCTGCAACGCATTTTGCGATAGGGTGGTCGGAAAAAGCTTCGGCCGCAGCGGCAAAACGAAGAACTTTTTCTTCAGAAAAACCTTCCGCAACACGGATCTCTGCAACACGGAGGATTCCGGAAGTGAGGGTTCCGGTTTTATCGAAAACTGCATTTTTAACGTTCGCAAGACGTTCGCAATATTCGGAACCTTTGATGATAACACCGTGTCTGGAAGCGGAACCTATACCTGCAAAATAAGCAAGCGGAACGGAAAGAACAAGTGCACAGGGACAGCTTGATACAAGGAAAACGAGCGCACGGTGAGTTGCTTCGGAAAAATCGAGCCAACCGAAAATAAACGGAACCGCAAAAACAAGAAGTGCAAGAACGATTACGATAGGGGTATAAATTTCGGAAAAACGGGTGATGAATTTTTCTGTGGCTCCTTTTTTTGCGGAAGCACCTTCGACCATTTCTATAATTCTTGCGGCAGCGGAATCTCCGTAACCGCTTACGGTTTTTCCGTGGGCAGGGCTTGCAAGAACAACGCAGCCTGCTTTAAGAATTTCGCCTTTTTCAATATGTACAGGAAGGCTTTCACCGGTGAGGGCGGAAGCATCCGCCATTACGCTTTCGGAAAGGACTTCGCAATCCAGCGGAACTCTTTCTCCGACTTTTACGATAATTTCAGTTCCGATTTTGACTTCTTCTGCGGGAACGGATTCGATATCGCCGTCATTAGGGCAGATTATATTTGCAGTATCCGGGCGGATATCCGCAAGAGCGGCAATATTCTTTTTGGAACGGTCAACTGCAAGTCCTTCAAGATTTTCACCGAAGGTGAAGAGAAGAGCAACCATGGTTCCTTCAACATATTCACCGATGAGGAAAGCGGCAACAACCGCGATCGACATAAGAGTTTCTTCACCAAAATGGAAATGGAGAAGATCTTCAAATCCCTCTTTAAGAACTTCTCTTCCGGCAATAACGGTTGCCGCAAGGCAGATCCAGATTGCGAAGGAATTCAAAAAGGGAAGGAAGCTGAGCGCAAAAAATACCGCGCAGATTCCGATTATGATAAAATCCTTTTTGATATCGTCGCTGTCTTTTCCGCCATGGCAGGCACAGCCTTCGTGGCAATGTCCGTGGTGGTCGTGTTCGCAGGAACAATGGTCGTCATGGCAATGTTCGTGTTCATGTTCGTGACAGCAGCAATCTTTGTCGTGGCAATGTTCGTGTTCATGTTCATGTTTGTGTTCGTGTTCGTGACATTTGCAGGCCATTTTCAATCCTCCTCAACATGGGAAATTCCGGTGCAGAGAATTGCACCGATGTGGGCATCATCAAGGGAATAATACATCTGTTTTCCCTCTCTTCGGCTTTTTATAAGTCTTGCGGATTTAAGAACCGAAAGCTGGTGAGAAACAGCGCTCTGGCTCATTCCGAGAATTTCGCAGATGCAGCAAACGCACATTTCTCCTTCGGAAAGCGCAGAAAGAATTCTTATTCTTGTTTTATCGCCGAAAACCTTGAAAACTTCCGCGGTTTTTTCAAGAACTTCTTCCGAAGGCATGTTTGCTTTGGTCTGTTCTATGATATGGGCATGTTCCGGGTGTATATCTGCCAAAAAAACAGCTCCTTCTTTGTTAAATATGAACATATGAACAATCGTTCATATGTCATTGTGCTTTGAGTATATCTCTTAAAAGCTTTTTTGTCAATAAAAAAGCAGGTGTTTTTAAAACCCTTTTGAAAAATTTACAAATAAAAGGTTTTATTATCCGGGGATATGTGATATTTTATTATAAGCAAACAAACGGAGGTGTATGGATGACCTTTTACGAAGAACCCCGGAATTCCGCGGAAAATCGCAGAGAAACGGTTTATCACACCGGAAACGGTTTTTATAATCCCTATGTTGAACCCGCCTGGAAAAGGGAAAGAAGGCTTATTAGAAATGCGGCAAACGGAATTGGCCTTGCCTCGCTCGGATATGCGGCAATTTCGCTTTTGTCCGGTGCGATTTATGCCGTTGCGATAAATCTTTTGTATCCGGCTGCAAACATTCACGGAATGCTTTATGTTACCGAAACCATCGAATGGCTTTTCACTCTTTTAACTTATGTTGTATCGCTTGTTATTCCGTTCGGAATATATACCCTTTGCATAAAAATGCCCGTTGGAGTTGCGCTTCCTTTCAGAAAAGCAAAAACTGATATAACAATCGGCGGAACTTTGGTCGGGCTTGGAATAGCCGTTCTTGCTTCCTATGCGGTTACATACCTCCAGATCGGACTTGAAAGTATCGGAATAGGAATAACGATGCCGGAATATGAAGTTCCGGAAACCGTTCCGGGAATAATGCTTTATGTTCTTTTGCTGACCGTTGCGCCTGCTTTTCTTGAGGAAATGGTTTTCCGCGGGGTGGTTATGCAAAGCCTGCGCCGTTTCGGGGATATTTTTGCGCTGGTTTCCTCCGCTTTGATTTTTGGAATTTTCCATCTCAATCTCATACAGATGCCCTATGCGTTCATCATGGGACTTTGCATAGGATATTTCGTAATGCGCACCGGTTCCCTCTGGGTTGGAATAATAATCCATTTCATCAACAACAGCACAGCGGTCGTTTTTGAATTCCTTTATCCGAAAATGACCGAAGAAGCGGTTTATCTTACAGATGCAATTTATGCATTGGTCTGCGTTTTGCTTTCCATCGGTGCTTTTGTTTTCCTTTTGCTCAGATACAAGGATATGTTCCGTTTTGAACCGAGCAGAACTTTTCTTCCTTCCGGAAAAAGAACGACTTGTTTTATTACAGCGCCTTTGCTTATTATGGCGATGATAATGGCATTGATAATGACGCTGCCTTATATCTATATCATCTGAAGGTGAAAAAATGACTGACGAAGAATATATGCGCGAAGCGCTTGAACTTGCAAAAAAAGCCTTTGAACTGGGCGAAGTTCCGGTGGGCGCCGTTGCAGTCTGGGATGGAAAAATAGTCGGAAGGGGAATGAACCTTCGGGAAACGGATAAAAATGCTTTGCGCCATGCGGAAATCATGGCTATCGACGAAGCATGCAGAACTCTTGGCGGCTGGAGACTTTGGAAATGTGATCTTTATGTAACGCTTGAACCTTGTCCTATGTGTGCGGGAGCAATAATAAATTCCAGGGTGCGCCGGGTCATTTACGGCGCTTCCGACCCTAAAGCGGGTTCCTGCGGAAGCCTTGCAAATCTTTTTGAAATGCCTTATAACCACAAACCCGAAGTTGTTTCCGGAGTTCTTGAAGAAGAATGTTCCGGAATATTAAAAGAGTTTTTTGCTAAACTACGTGAAAAAAGAAAAAAAGAAAATCCGTCCGAATAAAGGGCGGATTTTTTTATTTGCGGAAATAAAAACGAAAATCTGCCGCAGATGAAAGAATATTTTCATAGAATATAACGTGCCCCGGAAGGGGTTTTATATAGCGGAGGCGCCGCATAGCTTTTTTACGGTGTCTCCGCAATTTTTTTGTCCGGAAACCGGAAAAATTTGAAAATTTTCTGTAAACAACCTCAAAAAGGGTATTCTGTTTGGTAATAACGGCCTTGTCAAGGTTGACCTTTTTTAAGGTTTTTGATAAAATAAACTGTAAAAATATATTTTTATATATTTATAAGATGTAATTTTAAAGCAAATTCCGATATCCCTGAAAAAATTTTAAGGAGATGTTTTTAAGATGAAAGAAATTATTATTGCTCCCTCTATTCTTTCTGCAGATTTTGCAAAACTTGGTGAAGAATGTGCCGCAATGGAAAAAGCAGGTGCAGACCAGCTTCATATCGATGTTATGGACGGACATTTTGTTCCCAACATCAGCTATGGTGCTCCGATCATGAAAAGTCTTCGCAAAGTGAACAAAATGTTCTTCGATACCCATCTCATGATTTCCGAACCTCTTCGCTATATCGAAGATTTTGTAAAAGGCGGCGCGGACAGAATTACTTTCCATCTTGAATGCGACAACGACCCTATGGAAGTTATCGAAAAGATAAAATCCTTCGGAGTTCTTCCCGCAATTGCAATAAAACCGGGTACTCCTTATGAAAAAGTTGTGCCCTATCTTCCTTTCATTGAAATGGTCCTTGTTATGACCGTTGAACCCGGTTTCGGCGGACAGAGTTTTATGGCGGATATGATGCCGAAAGTAAAAGCTCTCCGCGAAATTATCGACAGAGAGGGACTTTCCGTTAATGTTCAGGTTGATGGCGGAATCGATAAAAACACCATCGGAACTGCCGCAGAAGCAGGCGCTAATATCTTTGTTGCCGGTTCTGCACTCTTTAAACAGGAAGATTACGGAAAAGCTGTTGAGGAGCTTCGTGCGGCTGCATTTTAAACCAGTTTATCCATTGGAGGAAAACAATGTCATTTTTTGTAAAAGGTATTTTTCTTGAGCAGAAGAAAGAACCTATGCTTACCAGAAGTACCCTTGTTATGCATCAGGAATTTGAATATTTCGACTGCGATTTTATTGAAACTCCCGTTGAGGAACTTTCGAAAGAGCAGATAATCGAAATTGCCAGACTTGCTGAAATTGTTGATGAAAGCGACGGGAAAATGCTTTGGGAAAAGCTTAAAAAAGCAGATCTTGGCGAAGAAGGAACCCTTGTTATCGATGCAATCGATGATGAGCCTTATATTTCAAGCCAGATGAGCATAGGAATTCATCAGCCGGAAAAACTTTCTCTCGGCATAAGCCTTTGTGAAAAAGTCCTTCTGCCGAAAAACATTTACGTAGCGATGTATCGCCATATTCTGGATTCAAACTTCGGAATCCCTTCGAAAATCGGAAAATATAAAGTTAAGAAAATCGGCGGAAGATATCCCGCAGAAGGCAGACTTTACAGGCATATTCCCAAGGGCAGAAACTCTCTTGTTGTCGGCGCATGCGCAATGCTCCATCTCGCAAGAGCCATGGAAGAAAGCCGAAAAATGACCACATGTTTTGTAACCGTTGCCGGCGATGTTGTCAAAAACCCGAGGAATGTTGAAGTTCCGATAGGAACGACCGCGGAAAAAGTTCTTGAACTTTGCGGACTTACCGAGGAACCGGAGGCAATCATTCTCGGAGGTTCCATGACCGGCAGAGCGATTTTTGAACCGGAAAACGAGGTTCTCGGACCAACGACCAGAGGAGTTATTGCTCTTGCAAGAAGTTACGGTACATATAGCTACACCTGCATCGGCTGCGGAAGATGCGACCACGCATGTCCTAAAGCCCTTTCCGTCTGCGCAATGAGAAAATTTGCCGAAGCCGGAGATTTTGAAAAACTCCATAGCTACGATGTTTCCATGTGTATCGGCTGCGGAGCATGCTCTTATGTATGTCCTTCCAGAATAGATGTTGCGGCAATGCTTCTCAAAGCAAAAAAACAGATGGAACTTTCCAAAAAGGAGGGCACGTTATGAAAGAAAAACTGATGTTCCAGAACGCGCCCCATGTTCGTCAGAGTGAATCTGTTGTCACAATGATGGCAGATGTTATAATCGCTCTTCTTCCGATTTATCTGATGAGCTTTTTCTATTACGGCGCAAGAGCACTTGTTCTCGGAATCTGCGGTGCTGTTTTTTGCCTGATTTTTTCCGTAATAGGTTCCCTTCTTCTCCACGAAAAACCGGTGCCGGATTTTACTCCGATCATCACCGGACTTATAATTCCCCTTCTTCTTCCGGCGGACATTCCTTACTATGTAGTAATTTCTGCCTGCGCAGTTGCAATTCTTGTGGTAAAATTTCCTTTTGGTGGAACCGGAAGCAACCTTTTTAACCCGGCCGCAGTAGGATTTGCTTCAATTGCAATCTGTTGGCCCAAGCTTGTTTTCAGCTATCCTGCAACAATGCAGAATATAGAAATTTTTGGGGAAACCACCGCAAAAATTGCCCAAAGCCCGGCTTACAGTCTTTCTCTGGGAGCTGTTCCGGATTATAATGTCATGGATCTTCTCCTGGGAAGCGCTCCGGGACCTATGGGCGCAACGAATATTCTTATTGTTGTTGCATGCGGAATTTTCCTTATTGTAAAAAAAGCGGTCAACTGGATAACTCCTGTGTTTTTCCTTTTGACTTATGCGATCCTTTGCGTTCTTTTCCCGAGAATCGGAGGTTCGCCTTTTGATGCTCTTTGCTATGAGCTTTTCAGCGGAATGGTAATTTTCGGTGCGTTTTTTATGCTTACAGAGCCGGTGACTTCGCCAAAACGAGATTTCGGAAAAAGCCTTGCGGCTGTTTCTTCGGCTGTTGCGGTTTTCCTCTTCCATTATTTCGGAAGCTTCGAAATCGGTTTTGCAAGCGCACTTATTGTTATGAACGTATTTTCTCCGGTTTATGATGAAATCTGCGAAAGTGTTCTCCATGTTTACCGCCACAAAGGAACTCTTCTGGAATCTTTCAAAGCTGACGCAAAGCATTTTATAGCTAAAAAAGAGGAAGAAAAACCGGTTGAGGAAATTTCCGCAGAAGAAATTATCGAAGTTTCTATTGAAAAAGATTCCGCAGAAACAGTTTCTGAAAAAAACGAAATTCCGGAAGAAGCGGAAGATGAACAGACCGAGGAAATCGATCTTTCTGTTTCTTCCGAAGAAAACGAGAAAGAGGAGGCTGTAAAATGAGCGAAATGAAAGCAAATTTTAAAGAAAGCCTCGCATATCTTTTCTTCCGCAATCCGGTTCTTGTTCTCGGACTTGTAATCGGACAGCTTGCAGCGGGCGATACAACGCTCCAGAACGGTGCAGCGCTTTCCGTTGCATATTTTTTCATTGTTGTTCCGGTTCTGGTTTTTGCAGCCTGCATAGGCAGAAAAATTCCCGGTTGGTTTAAGGTCGTCTGTTACGCAATTCTTTCCGCAATAATGCTTTTCCCGGCATATTTTATATGCAGAAGCTTTTCTGCAACAATTTTTGACTCCGCCGGAATTTACCCTTCCCTTCTGGCGGTTTCAACCGTTCCGATAGTATATTCTTCAAAGTTTGCGGAAAATCAGAAAGTTTCACTGGCTTTTATGAACGGAATCTGTATTGCGCTTGGGTTTTCCATAACAGCACTTTTTCTTGGTGCGGCAAGGGAACTTCTTGCTTCCGGAAGCCTTTGGGGATTCAAACTTACCGAAGTTTACCTTCCTGCGGCAAAACTTCCGTTCTGGGGATTCATTTTCCTTGGTTTTATGTCCGCAATGGTTAATCTCATAAGCGAACGTATAGGAAAAAAAGAAAATATTCAGAAAGGTGAGGAGGAAGTTAAATGAGTTTTGTTTTTCAGTTCTTCACCATGATGCTTACAGCTCTTTTCATTGAAAACGTTATTTTCACAAGGGCTCTTGGCACAAGCTGGGTGTTTTATCTTATCAAGCGTCCGAAGGATATAATCGGTTACACCGCGATTGTAACGGTGGTGACAACCATTTCCGGAGCTTTGGGATATCCTCTGCGCGGTTTTGTTTATAACAGCGAACTGCGCCATGTTTTCCTTCCGCTTCTTTATATTGCGGTAATGGCTGTTGTCTATATTGCAGTATATTTCTTTGTAAAAAAAGTTTTTCCGAATAAGTTCGAAAAGTTTGGTCTTAATCTCGGTGTTGCGGTTTTCAACTGCGCAACTCTCGGAAGTCTGCTTGTAACAGCAGGCGAAAGACTTGACTTTATCAGCACGATAGGATACGGAATCGGTGCAGGATTGGGCTTTGGATTTGCAGCGATCGTTCTGGGTTACGGACTTTCCCGCCTTGAATATTGCCGCGTTCCGAAAGTTTTCCGCGGCGTTCCGATTGCGCTTATCTATCTCGGACTTCTTTCGCTTGCATTCTATGGTCTTGTAGGCCATCAGCTCCCCACTTAAAAGGTGTATGTTATGAAAAAATATAAAGTAAGACATTACCGTTCAAGAATTTATAACCCGATCCGCGGGAAAGTCATAAAAGGTGTCCTTATCGGAGTAATTGCCGCGGTGCTTTTCGGAATCGGCTGGTTTGTTTACGAACCGCTTATGGAAGCTATAAACGAAAAGAACAAGGAGATAATCCTGCAGGATCCTATTCCCGAAAAACCGCAGGAACCCGCATATGTTCCTGAAGAGATCGAGTTCTTTGAAAAGAAGACCGTTGCGGTTTGCGTTCCTGAAGAGGAACTTTATAACTCCATAAATTTCTATGCTTTTCTCAAAACTCTTGACGAAGAAGTAAGCGCCGTTGTAATCGATATGAAAACAAAAAGCGGAACCGTTACATACAGTTCCGGTCAGGTAAGCGTTGCAAACGCGGGTGCTTCTCACGAAAAAGCCTTTGATCTTAGTTCAAGAATAAAAACTGCAAAAGATATGGGCTTTGACGTTATCACAAGGATCTATGCCTTTGAGGACAGCACAGCGCCTTATAACGCCATTGATATGGCGATCCGATATGAATCCGAGGACGGTATCCTCTGGCTTGACGAAAGCGTTGATAACGGCGGAAAACCATGGCTCAACCCTTATTCCGATACAGCTCAGAAATATATCCTTGATATTGTTTATGATGCTATCGACAGCGAAGCAGATGCTATCCTTCTGGAAGGAATCTGTTTCCCGGAAAAAGGTAGCATGGAATATGCCTATTTCGGAGTGGGTGCCGAAGGAGTTTCCGAGGCGGAAATCCTTTCACAGTTCACAAAGAGGATATATTCCTCCGCGGTTATTACCGGATCAAATATTATAATCGGTTTCGACAGTTATGAAATCGTTGCAGAAAGCGGAATCTACGGTTCTGATCCTCTTGAATTTTCCGCAGACGGCTATGCTCCTTTTATCGATATCGATATGTTTGTGGGCAAAAAATTCAGCGATGATTTCTATTTCAGAAGAATGCCCGAAGATATAACCGAAGTTTTTGCAAAGGTTTATGAATCTCTCGGAGAAACTGCGGAACTTAAAATTCTCCCTGTTCTGGATTTCAGCGGATTCCAGAAGGAGGAAACAAAGGGCATATTTGGCTATCTTGAAGAAAAAGGAACAAACGGATATATCCTTGTTTATGATGAACCTTATTTTACAGGCATTCCGGAAGAACCGGTTGTTCCGGAAAACCAGAATCCGGTTCAGCCCGTTGTTCCCAATCAGCCATCCGTTCCGGTCCAGCCTTCAGTTCCGGAAACACCTTCCGAATCTGAGGAAGAGGAGGAGACTCCAAAAGAACCTGAACTTGGCGACGGATGGACGGAAATTGCCCCCGGAATACATGTACAGGGATAATATTTTAAAAACAAAAAAGCACTTCCTTGGAAGTGCTTTTTTTACATCAACAGAGCCTTTATAAGAGCGGGACGAAGCTTTTTATAAATTTTATCAAAATCCGAAAAAGGGAGAGGGTTTTCGCCAAGTCCTATTTCAACGGTAAAACCGGGGCGGCCGAAATTTTCGATATACCAGTCTTTCAGCCCTCCGTGAGAAGCCATTCCGGAAGGGAAAGCTGTCTTATAGCCGCAGGAAAAAGCAAATTCCTCAGCCATATCACGGCTTATAATGGGCGTTTTTGTTCCGTAATACCAATATATTTCTTCGCCTTGGGAATGGAAGGAATAGAGGCGGCTTATATCAAATGTGCTGCAAAAACCGCAGATTGCTCGGGTTTCCGGTTCAGAAAAAGGCCGGGGACCGCCATATTGTTTCGGTGCGGGTCCGAAAATCCTTTTTTCACGTTCCAGCTCGTGCAGGATATTCCAGCCGGCGCCGAAATTATGGTTTAAATCGACCCCTCTTGCGTTTGCATTCCAATGCTCAAAATCTCCTTTTGCAAGGCGATTTATATATTTTCCGGAGGAAAGAGCGCCTTTTTCACCGGTAAGATTTATATCTGTTCCGTCAGGATTAAGTACCGGAACGACGGAAAAACCTCTGCGAAGCAGAAATTCGGAAATATCGGTTCCGCAGAGCCTTTCTTCGTGCTCAAAGGCTGAACACACTTCCTCAAAAAAGCGCAGAACGACCAAGGAAGTCAGCTATTCGCTCCCGTGAGTTCCGCCGACAAAAAGAACGGAACCGGCGGTTTTGCCAATTGTGAGCACCGGGATTTTTCTTCCGAGCACGCTTTTGCCGATGAAGAAGCTTTTTGAGCACCGGTGCTCTTTGATTATTGTTTTTATATATTTTTCAATGTTTGCCGAAGTCGGCGGCAGATTAAATTCCAAAAAAATTCCTCCCGCATATTCAATTCTGCTTAAATATATGATAGAATATTAAAAAATAGGCAAAGGGGAGTTGGAAAAATGGTTGTTGAGGAGAAAAAAATAAATTCCAACCTTGTGTTCGAAGGCTGCATCATGAAGGTTTATAAAGATTCTGTTTCTCTTGGAGAAGAGGGAACGGCTTTTCGTGAAGTTGTGCGCCATAAGGGCGCAACAGCCGTTCTTGCTGTTGACGAAGAAGGAAAGGCATATTTCGTGGAACAGTTCAGATATCCTGTTGCAAAAGCTGTTTTTGAAGCTCCTGCGGGAAAAATAGACGAAGGAGAAGAACCTCTTGAATGTGCAAAAAGGGAGCTTCTTGAAGAATGCGGGGTTTCTGCGGAAAAATGGACCGAACTTGGACCAATGCTTTCTTCGCCGGGTTTCTGCGATGAAGTTATTCATCTTTTCCTTGCGGAAAATCTTTCTGAATCTGAAGCAAATCCGGATGAAGGAGAATTTCTGGATGTAAAAAAACTTCCTCTCACAGAAGTTCTTGAAAAAGTCAGAAAATGCGAAATTCCCGACGCAAAAACCCAGGTGCTTATTCTCAGGGTATGCGATATTCTCGGAATCAGATAAAACAAAAAAAGCGGTGCTTCAAGCACCGCTTTTTATTTTTACTTTTTTATTCAAGCTCAAAAGCACCGGTATAAAGTCTGTAATAGGTGCCTTTTTCTTCAAGGAGTTTTTCGTGGTTTCCGCGTTCGATAATTCTTCCGTGGTCAAGGACCATTATGACGTCGGAGTTCTGAACAGTTGAAAGACGGTGGGCAATTACGAAAACGGTTCTGCCGTACATAAGAGCGTCCATTCCGCGCTGAACGATCGCTTCCGTTCTGGTATCGATAGAGGATGTAGCTTCGTCAAGAATCATAACGGGAGGATCTGCAACGGCCGCACGGGCAATAGATATAAGCTGGCGCTGGCCCTGGGAAAGGCCGCTTCCGTCACCTTCAAGAATGGTGTTGTAACCTTCGGGAAGCATGCGGATAAAGGAATCTGCGTCCGCAAGCTGCGCTGCAGCAATGCATTCTTCGTCGGTGGCGTCGGGTCTTCCGTAACGGAGGTTTTCCATAACAGTTCCGGTAAAGAGGTTTACGTCCTGGAGAACAACGCCCATGGAGCGGCGAAGATCATCTTTGTTGATATCGCCGATGTTGATTGCGTCATAGGTGATGGAGCCGTTTTCGATATCATAAAAATGGTTAATGAGGTTTGTGATAGTGGTTTTTCCTGCGCCGGTTGCTCCGACAAGAGCAACTTTCTGTCCCGGTTCGGCGTAGAAGGAAACGTTATGGAGAACACGTTTTCCTTCGACATAGGAGAAATCCACGTTTTCAAGGCGGACGCCGCCCTGGAGTTCTCTGTATTCGAAAGTACCGTCCTCATGGGGAATTTTCCAGGCCCACTGTTCGGTGCGCTCGGTGGTTTCTTCGATAACGCCGTTTTTCTTTGTCATATTTACAAGAGTTACTTTTCCGTTGTTTTCTTCGATGGGTTCATCGATGAATTCGAAAATTCTCTTTGCGCCTGCGACAGCCATAACGACGGAGTTGATCTGGTTGGAGACGTTGCCGATAGGCTGGCAGAAACTTCTGGAAAGCTGGAGGAAGGAGGCTATGGTACCGAGGGTAAGAGTTCCCATTCCGAAAAGTGTGAGGTTGGGAAGTCCGGAAAGAGCAAGATAGCCGCCGATTATTGCAATTATTACGTAGAGAAAATAGCCGAGGCCGTTCATAAGGGGCATAAGGGTGTTTGCAAATTTGTTCGCATTTGTTGCGTTGAAGCAAAGATCGTTGTTCTTAACGTCAAAAGCTTCTTTTGCTTTTTCTTCGTGGTTAAAAACTTTAACAACTTTCTGGCCGTTTATCATTTCTTCAATATAACCGTTCATTCCACCGATGGAACGCTGAGCCTCCATGAAAAAGTGGCCGGATTTTCCGGTTATTACTCCGAGGAGCTTCATCATAAAGAAGGTGAAGATAACAACAAAAATGGTGAGCCATACGCTTTGGATAAGCATTGAAATGAATACAAAAGTGATGGTGAGAATGGATTGGATGACCTGCGGAATGCTTTGGGAAAGCATCTGGCGGAGGGCATCCGCATCGTTTGTATAATAGCTCATAACATCGCCGTGGCTGTGGGTATCAAAATATTTGATCGGAAGCCTTTGCATATGGCGGAACATCGAGGAACGGATATCCTTGAGGATACTCTGGGAAACTTTTGCCATAGTGCGGTTATAGAAAAGGGAGGAGAAAATTCCTATAACATAAATTGTTGCCATAACGGCGAGAGCGCCGATGAGCGGAAGAAAATCCGGGTCCGGAACTCCAACAAGCGGAGTGATGTAATCATCGATAAGTGTTTTTATAAAGAGAGAAGAAGCAACGCTTGCAACCGTTCCGAGAATTATGCAGAGAAGAACGAAAACCATGGAAATGCGGTAGCTTCTGAAATAGGAAAGGAGCCTTTTAACGGTTGCCATATCGAGAGAAGGTCTTTTGATGTTCGGTTTTTTATCATTCATCGGAAAGTCCTCCTTCCATCTGGGATTCATAGGTTTCGCGGTAAATTTCGTTTGTTGCCATAAGTTCTTCGTGGTTTCCCATTGCAACAATTTCGCCTGCATCAAGAATGATTATCTTATCCGCTTCCATAACGGAGGCGATTCTCTGGGCGATTATGATTTTCGTGGTATCGGGAATTTCTTCGGCAAAAGCTTTTCGGATAAGAGCGTCGGTTTTGGTATCGACCGCGCTGGTGGAGTCATCAAGAATAAGTATCTTCGGCTTTTTAAGAAGCGCTCTTGCAATGCAAAGACGCTGTTTCTGGCCGCCGGAAACGTTTGCGCCGCCCTGTTCGATATAAGTTTCATATTTTTCGGGCATTTCGTTGATGAACGGAGAAGCCTGGGCAAGGTCGCAGGCATGTTCGATTTCTTCCTGGGTTGCATGTTCGTTGCCCCAAAGGAGGTTTTCGCGGACTGTTCCGGAGAAAAGAACGTTTTTCTGGAGAACCATTGCAACGCTGTCACGGAGAGTTTCAATATCGTAATCACGGACGTCGATTCCACCGACGGAAACAGAACCTTCGGTTACATCATAAAGACGGGGGATCATCTGAACAAGGGTGGATTTGGAAGAACCGGTTCCGCCGATTATTCCGATTGTTTCGCCGGATTTTATTTTTACGGAAACGTTGTTGAGAACGTTTTTATCGGCCTTTTCGGAATAACGGAAGGTTACGTTTTTAAATTCAATGCTGCCGTCCGGAACGTCATAAAGGGGATTTTCCCTGTTTTTAAGGTCGCTTTCTTCGGAAAGAACCTCGTAGATTCTGTTGGCGCTTTCGCGGGAAATTATGATCATTACGAAGATTACGGAAATCATCATAACGCTCATAAGTATCTGCATGGAATAAGTAATAAGGCTCATGAGCATACCGGTGGTAAGGCCGAGTGCCTGATTGTTTCCGGAAGCAATTATAGCCTGTGCACCAAGCCAGGAAACAAGGATCATGCAGATATAGGAACAACCCTGCATAAGGGGAGCGTTCCAGGCGATGTTCTGTTCCGCATGGGTAAAATCGCTGCGGATGGATTCGGAAGTTTCATCAAATTTTTCTGTTTCGTGGTCTTCGCGGATAAAGGATTTTACAACGCGGATTCCGCGAAGGTTTTCCTGAACGGTTCTGTTGAGGCGGTCATAGGTTTTGAAAACCCTTACAAAAATCGGGTGGGTTATCTTGACTATAAAAAGGAGACCGGCCAGGAGAATGGGAAGGCAGATTACGAAAACAAGCGCAAGTTTCGGATAGATTCTGAAGGCGAAAATGCTGGAAAAAACCATCATGATCGGCGAACGGAAAGCAATGCGTATGAGCATGAGATATGCCTGCTGTACGTTCTGAACGTCTGTTGTCATTCTGGTAATGAGGCTTGAAGCGGAAAATTTATCTATGTTTGAAAAGGAAAAGTTCTGGATATTATAATACATATCCTTACGAAGATTTTTTCCGAAACCGCAGGCGGCGGTAGAAGCCGCTCTTCCTGCAAGATTTCCGAAAAGGATGGTGAGGCAGGCATAGATGATCAGTTTTAAGCCGCTTCTAAGAACAAAATCCATGTTTCCGGCATTTATGCCATAGTCAAGCATATCTGCCATTTCAAAAGGTATCAGAACTTCCATTACAACCTCAAGGCTTACAAAAAAAGCCGAGAGGAAAGAGGGAAGCTTATATTCCCTTACACATTTTGCAAGGCGTTTTATCATTAAAATTCCTCCCCTGTTTCAAGATTTGCGGAAAGTCTTTTTAAGAAGGAGCGAAGCTGGGATTTTTCCTCATCGGAAAAACCTTTGAGCATCTGGGATTCAAGGGTTGCTCGGTCGTTTCGCATAATTTTAAAAACTTCCCTTGCTTTGTCGGTAAGAACAAGTTTTTTAAGCCGGGCATCATAATCCACCGGTTCTCTTGTTATAAATCCGTTTTCAACAAGAAGATCGACGTTTTTTGATGCGGTGGAGCGGGTTATATCAAATTCTTTTTCAAGATCGCGCTGGAAAACATCGCGGTAATAGTTTTCTGCAATATAAGAAATTATCCAGCCGCCGGAACCGGTAATTTTATCGATTTTTTTGCGGTTTCCGTAATTGATGAAATAATTTGCAATATTTCTGGAAAGAATTCGAAGTTCAGTGTTGATATAATATCGTTCGCACATGGTAAATCCTCCTTTGCCAAAAGGGTTGTTGAATATGAAACTGTTTCCAATGAAACGATTATACATCAATATTTTTTTGGTTTCAATAGAAAAATAAAATTTTACACTTTCGTAAAAAATCCAAAAACTATTGATTTAATTTGGATTTTATAGTATTCTTAATTATAGTAAATTTATCGGAGGCATAGAAGATGCGCAGAGAAATTACATTCCAGGGAAAGAAATATAACATGATCGAAGACGGAGCATATAAAGACGACAACGGTTATTACATCGTCCATGCATATGATCCGCTTGAACAGCCCGATCCTTTCGGCTGGCAGAACAGCTTTTATGTTCGCGCAACCGATGAAGAATGCACCAATATCATCGAAGTAAGAGCATGGTGCCCTTACAGCAAAACCGAAGGTTTCCTTTAATCCAAAAGAAGCAAAAGGAGCGGTCGTTTCACCGCCGCGTTTTTATTAAACCGCATAACAAAGCCATTTGTTGATGATAACATAGCTAAATTATATAATTGTGAATATAATACTTTAAAATAAAAACTACTCTTCCATCTGTTTTCCAAGGAAATTTGCAGCAGCAGAAACAAGTTTTGTCTCCGCTTCGCCTGCTTTTTCTCTTCCGTCGGAAAGATAAACAACCGCGCCGCAAACATCTCCGGAAGCAATAATTGCTGCGGCGGAAAGAGCGGCTTTGTCTATTCCTTCAACCGGAAAAAGAAGAGCTTCGCCGGAAACTCCGCTTCTGCTGTAAACCGCTCTGCGTTCCATAAGTTCTTCCAACATAGGTGTGACTCTTCTTTCGATAACTTCTTTTTTGGGAATTCCTGCGGCGGAAACAACGCTGTCCCGGTCACAGATAAGAACGGGGCATCCGCCGACTTTATAAAGAACTTCCGCATATTGCCCCGCAAATGAAGCAAGTTCCCCGATAGGTGAATATTTTTTAAATATAACCCCACCCTCGTTATCGGTGAAAATTTCAAGAGGGTCGCCTTCGCGGATCCTCATGGTTCTTCGGATTTCCTTCGGGATAACAACTCTTCCGAGGTCGTCAATTCGGCGAACAATTCCGGTTGCTTTCATATATAAATCTCTCCTTGTTTTTACAAATTACGCTGTTAGTATCTGTAAAAGAAGGAGAAATATACTTTCGCAGTTGTTTTTGAAAATTTTTGATTTATAATTAAATTGCAAAAATGAAAAGGGGAAATTGATATATGAATTTTGAAGGATGGCAGCTCGGCCTTATTGATGAAGTAGGCTATAACGGAATCCGTGACGAACATATCGAACGCGTTGCAAATGAGATCAGAAATATGGGCGTCACATATGTTGATAACGATGTGTTTTATCGTGCCTGCCGGAATTGCTGTATAGATGCGGATAATTTTACGCAGGAAGACGTGGACAGATTGGAAGAAGTGTTGAATCGATAATATAAAAGCCTCTGCCTTTTCCGGCAGAGGCTTTTATTCTGGCTGTTTTTAAAGAACAAGGGAAGGCGCGGAATAAACTCTTGCCGAAAGTTCTTTGTCGAGGAGATAAAAGCTTCGCGGGTCGGAGCCGAAAAGTTCCATTTTGGAAATCATTCCGTTTGCGTTGGTTTCCTCCTCACCCTGTTCCTTGATAAACCAATCGAGGAACTGCATTGTGCGGTAATCTTTGACTTCCTCAGCGGCGGAATAGATATCATTGATGAGGGAAGTTACATATTCTTCGTGCTCAAGGCCGGCTTTGAGAATATCCATGCCTTTTTCAAAAACTTTGTCGGGTTTTGCAATTGCTTCAAGAGTTACGGATCTGCCTTCGTTCTGGAGGTACTGATAGAACAGCATTGCATGGTCCCGTTCCTCCTGGGCCTGGATAAGATACCAGTTTGCAAAACCGTCAAGGCCTTTTGATTTGAACCAGTTTGAAAAATCAAGATAGAGATATGCGGAATAAAATTCCTTGTTTATCTGCTGATTAAGCAGTTCGTGCACTTTTGCATTCATCATATCGGCCGTCCCCTTTCGGTTTCAATCAAACTTCAGTTTTCCAAAGGCCGTGGAGGTTGCAGTAAGCGTAAACTTCAACCGGTTTTTCGTCCTGGAGAGCGAAAACAGCTTTGGGAGCTTCGCCGGGAGCAAGGTTCTTTCTGTAACCGCCTTTATCGGTTCTGAGATATATCCAGAGAATGCTGTGTTCTTCAGCCATAGGATGTTCAACGGAACCGACGGTTACTTTTACAAGATCGCCTTCAACCTGAGCAACAGGAATATGTTTTTCGTGGCTTGCTTCAACAACGCCGGGTTCAAGAGCTTTCATTTTCTGGCCGCAGCACATAACCGGTACGCCGGAATCATTGACCATTTCAACAACATTTCCGCAGTGTTCGCAAATATAAAATCTAGTTTTTTCTTTCATTATAATTTCCTCCGGGTTTAAAATTTTTATTTGAAAAGTTGGGTAATTTTTTTCTGTGATTGTATTTTAGCAGATATAAATTTGTTATTCTGTGATTATGTCACATAAAAACCGGAAAATTTAAAAATTTTTAATGAAACCGCAAACAAAAAATGTTAAAATAGAAAATATAAAAGGAGGCGGTTTTTATGAAAAAAGAATGGAAAAGCGAAATTCCGGCAGCGGTTTTTGCGGGAATAATCTGCGGGGCGATCTGCCTTATAGGTTTTCTTTTTATTGCGCCGGAAAGATGGTATCTTTCCTTTGCGGTAGCTGTTTTTATGGGAGCGGTTGTTTTTTATAAATCCGTTTCCGATAAAAAGAAAAACTCCGGAAAATTTGAAAGGGACGAACATCTTATAGATTTTCCGTATATTTATTCCGCCGTGGGTTATCTCAGAGGAGATTCCGACAGGGACGCAAAATTCTTTTTCGGAGAGGATAAAATCGGCGTTCTTTAGTATAAAAACGTAAAACCGATTACGGAAGAATTTGAAAAAGAACGTATCAAAGTTGGATATTTTGACCGCTGCGGCTGGTTCAGCATAGCCATAAAAGGCGAAAAGCAAAGGCTTGTTATTCCTAAAGGCGAAGCGGAAAAAGCTGCGGAAATTCTTGACGTGATTCTTGGAGAAAAAGAACAGTAAAATAAATTTTTTGGCGCTTCGTTTCCCTTGACACACTATATTTATTATGATATTATATAAAAAATAAATCTTTAAAGACGATACAGAGAGATCGGCAAGATTGTATATATATTTGTCTGGCGCTTTGCATAAAAATTTGCGGTGCCGTAATTTTTGTATGCATTCCGCCGGCGAATTCTGTTCGCTTGCGGATTTTTTGTTTTGAAAGGATTTTTCAAAAATGAGTGCTTACGAGAACAAAAAAGTTGAATTTAAATCCGAATTTTGTGAAAACGCTTTCTTCGCAGAAATTTCCTCTGCGGAAGAGGGCTTTGTTTCCGATTTTTCAAAATATGCTGTATTTCCCGGTTTTTGCGACGTGCATGTGCATTTTCGTGAACCGGGTTTTTCTTATAAAGAAACCATAAAATCCGGTTCAATGGCTTCGGCAAAGGGAGGATATACTTCCGTTTGTACAATGCCGAACCTTAATCCGGTTCCGGATTCCGTTGAACATCTTAAGGAACAGACCGATATTATCGAACGCGACGCAGTAATTGAAGTTCTGCCCTATGCCGCAATAACCATCGGTGAAAAAGGCGAGGAGCTTATCGATATGGAATCCCTTGCGGAAAAGGTAATTGCCTTTTCCGACGACGGAAGGGGAGTCCAGAGTGAAGAGATGATGCGCGAGGCAATGCTCCGTGCAAAAGCTCTTGGAAAAATGATCGTTGCCCATTGTGAAGTGAACGAACTTCTTCGCGGCGGATATATCCACGACGGAGATTACGCAAAAGAACACGGCCACCGCGGAATCTGCAGCGAAAGCGAATGGAAACAGATCGAGCGCGACCTTCGCCTTGCGAAAGAAACCGGATGTGCCTATCACGTATGCCACATTTCCACCAAGGAAAGCGTTGATATCATAAGAAAGGCAAAAGCCGAAGGTGTTGACGTGACCTGCGAAACCGGACCGCATTATCTGGTCATGGATGATTCCGATCTGCAGGAAGAGGGAAGATTCAAGATGAATCCTCCTCTCCGCGGAAAAGAAGACAGGGAAGCTCTTATTGAAGGAATCAAAGACGGAACTATCGACATGATCGCCACCGACCATGCGCCCCATTCCGCCGAAGAAAAATCCAGAGGACTTGAAAAATCTCCTTTCGGAATAACCGGAATTGAAACTTGTTTCCCCGTAGTTTATACAAAGCTTGTAAAAACCGGAATAATCACCCTTGAAAAAGCAATTGAGCTTCTCGCACTGAATCCGAGAAAACGCTTTGGAATAAAACTCGGAAATGATTTTACGGTCTGGGATCTTGAAGCACTTGAAAAAGTTGAACCGGAAAAATTTATTTCCATGGGAAAAGCAACACCTTTCGAAGGTTGGGAGCTTTTCGGAAAATGCATGTTAACCGTCAAAGACGGACAAATTGTTTATAAATAATTTTCAGATATAAAATAAAGGAGAGCGAAAACGAATGGCAAAAAGAACGGACATCAAAAAAATTCTCATCATTGGCTCCGGCCCTATCGTAATCGGCCAGGCTGCTGAATTTGACTATGCAGGAACCCAGGCCTGCCTTGCACTCAAGGAGGAAGGCTATGAGGTTGTTCTCTGCAACAGCAACCCCGCAACCATCATGACCGATACCCTTATTGCCGATAAGGTCTATATGGAGCCTCTTACTCTCGAATACATCGCAAAGATCATCCGCCACGAAAGACCCGACGCAATTGTTCCCGGAATCGGCGGCCAGACCGGCCTTAACCTTGCAATGCAGCTTGAGAAAAAAGGAATTCTTAAAGAGTGCCGCGTAAAACTTCTCGGAACCAGCAGCGAAAGTATTGAAAGAGCAGAAGACCGCGAAATGTTCAAAGAACTTTGCCAGTCTATCGGCGAACCCACCATTCCTTCCGAAATTACCTATAACCTCGAAGAAGCAAAAGGTGCAGCAGAGCGCATCGGATATCCGGTAGTTCTTCGCCCTGCATTCACCCTTGGCGGAACCGGCGGCGGTTTTGCATATAACGAAGAAGAACTTGTCGAAATCGGAAGAAACGCATTTAAACTTTCTCCCGTTCACCAGGTCCTTATTGAAAAGAGCGTTAAAGGTTATAAAGAAATCGAATTCGAAGTTATGCGCGACAGCGAAGACAACGCAATCACCATCTGCGGAATGGAAAACGTTGACCCGGTTGGTGTCCACACCTGCGACTCCATCGTTGTTGCTCCTATTATGACCCTTTCCGACCACGACATGAAAATGCTCAACGATTCCGCAATCAAACTTATCCGCGAGCTCAAAATCGAAGGCGGATGCAACGTTCAGTTTGCTCTCAACCCCAACTCTTCTGAATATTATCTTATCGAAGTTAACCCCCGTGTTTCCCGTTCTTCCGCACTTGCATCCAAAGCAAGCGGATTCCCCATTGCAAAAGTTACTGCAAAAATCGCAGTAGGCATGACTCTTGATGAAATCGAACTTGCAGGAACCACCGCAAAAACCGAGCCTTCTCTTGATTATGTAATTGCAAAACTTCCTCGCTTCCCCTTCGATAAATTTGCTTCCGCACCCAACACCCTCGGAACCCAGATGAAAGCAACCGGCGAAATCATGGGAATCGGTTCCAACCTCGAAGAATGTCTCCTCAAAGGCGTACGTTCTCTTGAAACCGGCGTTTGCCATTTCTACCTCAAAAAATTCGACGGCATGAGCACCGAGGAAATTTATAAATATATCGAACAGTTCCGTGATGATAACATCTTCGGAATTGCCGAACTTCTCCGCCGCGGAGAAACCACCGCAAAACTCCACGAAGTTACCAAAATCACCGAGTTCTTCCTTAAAGCTGTTGAAAACATCGTAAAGATGGAAATCAAAGTTAAAGAGAACGTAAAAAACGAAGAAGTTCTTCTTGAAGCAAAGAAAATGGGCTTCGGAGATGAATTTATCGCAAAACTCTGGAACTGCCCTGAAATCGAAGTTTTCAACTTCCGCAAAGAAAAGAATATGTTCCCGGTTTACAGAATGGTCGATACCTTCCATTGCGGAGCATATATCCCTTATTTCTATTCTTCCTATACCGGAGAAAACACTTCCATTGTAACCGATAAGAAAAAAATCATCGTTCTCGGCGCAGGTCCTATCCGTATCGGCCAGGGTGTTGAATTCGACTATTCCACTGTTCATGCTGTAACCACCATCAAAAAATCCGGTTATGAAGCAATCATCATCAACAACAACCCCGAAACCGTTTCCACCGACTACACCACCAGCGATAAGCTTTATTTTGAACCGCTTACTCCCGAAGATGTAATGAACATCATCGAACTTGAAAAACCGGAAGGAGTAATCGCATCTCTCGGCGGCCAGACCGCAATCAATCTTGCAGAGCCGCTCCGCGACAGAGGCGTTAAGATCATCGGTACCGATTGCGACGCAATCGAAAGAGCTGAAAACCGCGACAGCTTTGAAAAAATCCTTAAGGAACTTAATATTCCTCAGCCCAAAGGCAAAGCTGTTACCAACATCGAAGACGGCTGCAAAGCTGCTGCTGAAATCGGTTATCCCGTTCTTGTTCGTCCTTCCTTTGTTCTCGGCGGCCGCGCAATGCAGATCGTTGCAACCGAAGAACAGCTCCGCACTTATCTTAAAACCGCGGTTGAACTCGGCGAAGACAAACCCGTTCTCGTAGATAAATACGTTTTCGGCAAAGAAGTTGAAGTTGATGCTATCTGC
>JAZUAX010000078.1:0-3142 GCA_045638185.1 Oscillospiraceae bacterium
AGCGCGAGATCCTTGAATTCCTCTATACATATTACAGCGCCTTTGCCACCCTTGAGGAACCGGATTTTTCCGGTTTCCTGGGTGGCGGCGGGGATTTTACCGTTGCAGAGCAGGTTCTGCGCTGCAATGCAGCAAAACAGCGGCTTAATAAAACGTTCTGGAAAGATTTTGAACTTGAAACGGAAGTTCTTTCCCGAAGAGGAAAATTCGGTCTTGGAATAGTCAGTTTCGAGATAAAATGCAGTTATTCCGCTACGGATAATCACGGAAATTTTGTTAACGGAACCGATTATTGGGATATTGAGCTTGCTGCCAAGGCATCTTCAAATCTCGCTTATATGAAAACTTTTGCGCCAAGCAGCAACTATGCAAGCGAAAGCGGATATATGGAAACCCTTAGCGAACTTATCGAAATTGCTAACCGCTATCCGGAATACAAATGGGATTACCGCAAGCTTGCGGACTGTATAATAGCGGAATATTATCTCGGAATCCGCCCGACGGATTAAAACCCCAAAAATTCTCTTTCAGAAAAGAGGTTTGATATATGTTTAAAATTGCTTTTCGCGGACTTTTGGGAAAGAAAAAGGACACTTTTCTGCTCTGGAGCGTTGTTGCTCTTGCCTTTGTTTTCCTTGTTCTTTCAACAACGCTTATCGTTTCGCTTAACGAAACGGATTCTTACCAAAGGATCTCCACCTACGGAAGCTGGCAGGTTATGGGAACCGGATTAACCGAAAACGAAGCGGAAAATTTATCTTCTTCCGCCGAAAAATCTGCCGTTCTTCCGATGATAAAAGTCAAAGGCGCAGATTATTTTGCCGGCGACAACGAATATTATTTCAGCACCATGAGCGATGACCTTGTTAAGCTCGGCAGCTTTGAACTCAAAGAAGGCCGCTGGCCCGAAAACGGCGACGAAATCGTTCTGGAATACGCAAGGCTAACCGCGCTTGGACTCGAAATCGGCGATACTTTTACCGTTGCATCTACCGTTTATCTCCCCTTTGATGAGGAAAAAATTGCCGCGCAAAGAGAAAAAAGGGACGAATATATTGAACTTGCGAATCAGGCGAGAATTGAACGGAATCTTGAAATTTTCAAAAACGGAACATGGGAACTTTATACCGGAATCGAATATACCCGTTGGGATGCTCCGCTGGATTTAAGATTCTTTGCGGAATATACCCTCGGCGAGGGAAAAGGTTATATCGAAGTTTTTGCCGATGAGGAAAATCCCGGCGGAAGATATATTCCCCTTGAAGAAATGACCGAAGATGAATTCCTTAAGGTAATTACACATTATTTCAGTTATTACGGCAATTACGGGCTTGATATAACTCCGTTTATGACCGAAGAGGAAAAAGAAACCTGGGCTTCATATATAAATGATCTTATGGGTTATAAAAATATGAACATAAGGGTTTCACAGGAAAAAAGCCTTTATTCGGATTTTGACCCATATACCGAAATGGCGAACACCACCGACCTTACGGTTATAATTCCGAAAACCTATACCGTCTGCGGCGTTATGGAAACTTATTCCGACCGTTGGGACAGCGGAAAGCACAAGCTTCCAAGCGGATTTATTCTTCCGGAAAGCTACGCGGAT
Source organism: Oscillospiraceae bacterium (assembly GCA_045638185.1). Classification (GTDB taxonomy): domain Bacteria; phylum Bacillota; class Clostridia; order Oscillospirales; family Ruminococcaceae; genus UMGS1668. The sequence continues at coordinate 1,613 of JAZUAX010000078.1, forward strand.
TTTGTGAACGCTCAAAAAACGGTCGTTGAAAAATATCCGGACTTCGGCTTTGTTGAATATGATCACATCGCTTTGCTTCATTCCGAAAACAAAACAGCGCTTTTTGATTCCGTAAACGATTATATGAACGAAAGCGCTCCGCTTTTTACCGTTGATAACAGCGTCGTTTTTTATTGGGACGAACAAAACGGTGAAACTTTCGATTCGAGGTTCCTTCTCGGATTCAATCTTCTTGATGAAGCGGAAGAAAAATTGATTCCGATTAGTGCCGTTTTTGTTCCGGAAGATACCGAAAATGCGGATAAATATATCGAAGAAACTTTTTCAAGGAATCATGCCCAGCATTATAATATTCCGGCGGAAGATTTCAGTTTAGAAAACAGCGCAGAGAGAATTTCTGTTCCCTACGGAATAGATGATTATATTATGGTGACCCTTCCGAAGCTTTCCGGAGGAACGGTTGCTTTTGAACATGAGGGAGAAAACTTCCGGGTTCCTTTCGAGTATTTTATAAACGGCGATTTTTCCGTCGCCGGAATGAAAATCACAAACACAAATCACATCTTTGCATCCGGAGAAAATGAACAGGGCGATTATGACCCCATAATGGTCAACCGCTTTGCCTATCCTTCCTCCACCGAAGGTAACGGAAAGGTTCTTATCCTTGTAACGCTTATCCTTTTTGTAACAACGGTTTGCTCCGTTTTCCAGATTTTCTTCACCCAGGTAAGGAAGCGTCTGCGCAGGGTGGTTCTTATGAAATCCATCGGCGCCGAAAACGGACAGATTGCAAAGATGTATTTCTGGGAATTCTTCATCTTTTGGATTTCCACTTTGCCAATCGGAATAATCTTCGGTCTCGGCGGAGCGTTTCTTTCCGCCAAAGCTCTTGAAGGATTCCAAAACAGAGAAATTATTTTCTCCGTCGATCCGGCTGTTTTTGCACTTTCGCTTATTGCAGGAACAGTTGCACTCGCTCTTGGAATGGTTGTTCCTGTTATTATGGCCGTTGGCGTTCCGCTTACCGGAAGAACCGCACACAAAAAACCTTTTGCACCGCCGAAGAAAGAAGTGCGCCAAAACTTCCTCAACGTAACCCTTCGCGAACTTTCGGTCAACAGAAATAAAACCGCAGTAAGCGGCGCACTTTGCCTTTTTATGGTGATGATAACAGTTCTTTGCGTATTCATCGGGTTCCGCTTTATGGATCCTTACCGCGAGAATGTTGAGCGCAGCGGAAAACCGGAATATTTACTCCAAAGCCCATTTGCAATGTCGAGTCGCCAGCTTGATGAATATATGACAGAGATTGAAGCACTCGGAATCTGCGATTCCGTTTCTGTTTATCGCCATTGCGACGAAGCGATTATGCCGCTGAATGATGCTCCGGAAAGCATACTGCTACAAACCGCATTTCCCGGAAACGGTATTTCTGTTCTCAGCCATTACGGTGTAACCGGTTATCCGATTTCTGTCTATTCTTTCAATTCCGATTCCGAGCTTTTCGGAAAACTTCAAAATGCCGTAACG
>JAZUAX010000079.1:0-8838 GCA_045638185.1 Oscillospiraceae bacterium
ATCTCCCTCTTTAAGCACAAAATCGCCTTTCGGAATGGTAATATCTTCTCCCCTGCGAACCGCGCAGATAAGAACTTTTATCTTATATTTTCCGTAAATATCTTTAAGAGCAAGGTCACAGAGAGGGCAATCTTTTCCTATAGTATATTCAACAAGTTCGACATGTCCGCGGCAGAAAAGTTCCACATCATTTGCGGAAGGAAAACGAAAAATTCTGGAAATTTCGTTTGCTGCGGAAAGTTCCGGGTTGACTATCATGGAAAGGCCGAGTTCTTCCTTCATAAGCTCAAGCTGGTTACGGTATTCGGGGTTTCTTACCCTTGCAATGGTTTTCGGAGCACCGAGCTGCCTTGCAATAAAGCAGGAAAGAATATTGACTTCGTCCGCAGATGTTGCGGCAATTACAAGGTCGGAATCTGCGACCTCCGCTTCCTGAAGATATTCTTTTGAAGCGCCGTTTCCGCAAAGGGTCATGATATCTATTCTGTTCTGGAGAAACTCGAGGCGTTCCTCATTGGTATCCATCATAAGGACTTCATGGCCTTCTTTTACAAGTTCAGAAGCAAGGGTGCTTCCGACTTTTCCCGCTCCGATTACAACAATTTTCATCGTTCTTTTCCTTTCGGATTTTTATATCATTCGTTTTCGATATATTTTTTAATAACTGCCGGAACACCTGCAACAAGGGCATTTTCCGGAACGTCTTTTGTTACAACGGCACCGGATGCAACAACAGCGCCTTTACCTATTGTTACACCGGGGTTAATAAATGCTCCGCCGCCGATCCAGACGTTATCGCCGATTGTTATCGGGAAAGAAAGTTCTTCTCCTGCCTCATTAAGGCGTTCGCACGCTTTGGTGGGATGGGTTGCTGTGCAAAGAGTTACACAAGGACCGAACATAACGTTGTTTCCTATTTTAACTTTTCCGGCATCATAGATAGTGCAGTTAAAATTACAATAAAAATTTTCGCCCACTTCGATATTATATCCAAGGTTGCATTTGAAACCGTTTTCAACGAAAACCTTTTCTCCGGTTTTTCCGAAAAGTTTTTTTATAAATTCAACCCTCTTATCGAATTCAGAAAAAGGAATGCAGCTGTATTCTGTGCATTTATCTCTTGCTGCAAACATATCTCCTATGAATTCCATTGGATTATACATAAGTCCGAGGTCACATTTTTCTTTTTCTGTCATACCGCACCTCTTTTATATAATAATACAAAATATATGATACACCTTTTCAAAATCAAAAACAAGCTTATTTTGGAAAAGCGTTTTGTACAAATTCACCGCAGTTTTTTCTGTTTGGTTGACAAAAAGCTAATTTTTTATTATATTTGTATTTGTGGTAATTTGTTTTTTTAACCTTTTGAAAAAGAAAAGGAGAAAGTATATAATGTCCAACGGCACAAGAATTGACCCCGAAGAACGCGAACCCCGCGCCATTAAAATAAGGCAGCCGAAACACACCGGAAGAAAAATTGCTTTTGCAGTTCTTTCCGCTTTGCTTATAATCGCTATTGGCGGCGGAGTTTTTGCCTTTATTGAATATGGCCCGGAACTGGCTTTTTCTTCTGTTATAAAAACGGAACAAAAAGAAGAATCTTCCGAACCGGAAATTCCTGTTGAAGAGGAGCCAAAAACCGAAGCACCTTCCGAAACCGAACCGGAAGAAATTATTACCGAAGAGCCCATTGTTGAGGAACCGGTTGTTGAAGAACCCGTTCCCGAAGAACCTGAAATTCCGAAAGATGAATGGTTTATGATCCTTGTCAACAAAGAAAACCCTCTTTCTGAAGATTTTTCCATTGAAACAACTGTTGTTGACGAACGCGGACACGCTGTTGATTCCAGAATTTTTGCAGATCTTTCCGAAATGCTTTCCGCAGGAGAAAGTGAAGGTCTTGATTTTGTTATCCAGACTGCTTTCAGAACTTATGCAAAACAGAAAGAATTCTTTGAAGCAGGAACTACCACTGCAGCACCCGGAACAAGCGAACATAACAGCGGACTTGCTATTGATATCAGCTGCGTTTCCGGATATTTTGAAGGTTCTGCCGAAGAATCATGGCTTCTTGAACACGCACACGAATACGGATTTATTCTCCGCTATCCTGAGGACAAAGTCGATATTACAGGTTTTGAACATGAACCTTGGCATTTCCGCTATGTTGGAAAAGAACAGGCAAAACTTATAAAAGAATCCGGACTTTGTCTTGAGGAATATCTTGCCCAGGAATAATTTTAAAAAATAAAAACACCCGCCATCGGCGGGTGTTTTTTTATTCAAGTAAAAATATCTGTTTTAAAGAAGCGAATGCTTCTTTATTTTTTGTAAAAAGATAAATCAGGAACGCACCGATCACATTTAAAATCAGATCGTCTATATCACAGCTTCCGGAAAGGGTCACAAACTGGATAATTTCCACCGCAGAAACAATCAGAACACATGTCAGCAGGAAAATTCCGGTTTTGCGCTGCTTTTCAAAATTGAGCGGAAGCAAAATTCCGAGAGGCATCAGACAAATCAAATTTCCGATAATATTCACTGTGAACTGAGCAACTGTTCCTCGACCGAAATATTGCAGAACTGTTCTGAATGGAACGAGGTTAAGGCTGTTCTTAATATAATTTTCAAAGAGTTCTTTGTTCCAGCTGACAAATCCTCCGCTTCTTCCCCAGAGAGGATCAAAAAGCGTAAGCGTTGCAAAAAGCATGAGATAAAGTGCCAGGAAAATCCGAAGGTTTATCTTCATAGGACGGTTATTTCCACTTTGCTTTGTCAGAAGAAAACCGCCAAGCCACAAAAATCCGCAGCTTCCGCAAAGGAGGATCAATCTTCCCGATGTTGAAAGAAAAAAATTTGGAACAAGTTCCGCACCGAAATAAACCGAAAGCAAAGCGGCTGCAAAAACATATGAAGTTACCGCAAACGATTTAGAAAGTTTCTGCAATTTCAAGGCCCTCTTTTATTGCCGAAGCGATTTCCTCTTCGATTTTTTCCTGAGGAAGATAATCGAAGTTTTCCCTTGCGACAACTTCAAATCCTTTTATTCCCCAAAGCCAGAAAAGTGCTTTGAGATATGGGGTTGCCTGTTCAAGAGGCTCGCCGGTTTTGATTTCCATTCCGCGGGTGGTGATAAACATTGCGTTTTCCGCTTTGCAAAGGCCATAGCAGGTTTTGTCGTTACTGTCAAAAGTAACTCCAAAAAGAGAGCAAAGTTCAAAAAAGGTCTTTAAACCAGCCGGAATCGACATATCCCAGAAAGGAGCGGCGATTACGATTCTGTCGGCATTTTTGATTTTGTTTGCGAGACAGATTGCTTCTTCCGAAACGGTTCCGCCTGCTCTGCGGCGATTTTCCTCATACTGAACCGGGTTCAGCTCAAGGTTGTTTATGACGATTGTTTCGACCTCATAACGTTCTTTCAGCTTTTCGATGATAGGAGTCGCAATGCGTTTTGTTCTGGAAAGTTCATTACGTATGCAGGAATCGATATAAAGAAGTTTTTTCATTGTTTTTCCTCTTTTCAATCAGTTTTTAATATTAAAAGGATTGAACGGACAGCGTTCTTTTATGCACTGGTTGTTTTTTTCGCTGTATTCACAGAAGATTTTGCTTTCTTCCATTTCTATTCCGAAGTTTTCACGGACAAATTCCACCGCGGATCTTATTGCAAGGAAAGAATCCCTTTTGCAGCAGCGCGGTCCGCCGATTTTTCCGATTGCTTCAAGAGATTTGGAAGTCATTTTGTTGGAAAGACCCCATTCCTCGTTTGCAAGCGGGTTTGATTTTGTGATTATGGAAACGAACATTCCTGTGCTTATTCCTGCGCCGCAGGCGCCCCAGAATCCGCAGGCTCCGCCGGGAACTTTTCTTCCCCTGCTCTGCATTTCAAGAAGTGCCTCTTTCAGATCTATATTTCCGCCGGCGTTCTTATAGGCTGTCAGCAAAGCTGAACCGACCATAACATGGTGTTCCGGGCCGTGCATATGGCAAGAAGGGAGATTCATCATCTTATTTATGATTTCAACCGGATTTTTGGATTTTTCCGAAAGGCACAAAGCCAGAATGCTGTCCATTCCTCTGGTGTGGCAATCGTCACAGACATAATGACCTTTTTCACAACGGGTTTTACTAAGTTCTTTTTTGTGGCAAAGGGCGCATTCCATAGGCTCGTCTTTTTCAAGATAGACCAGCGGCGCTTTGCAGATTAAACATTCTTCGTTCATTGGTGCCACCTTATCAAAACTCTACTTTGTATATAAGTTTACTGTGATTTTCTCTGGCTGCTTGCCCTTCCATATTGACACTACCTTTTGCATTTATTGTTCCAATTGCGCCATCTATTGTACAAGCAGTTTTTTGCGACATCGTTGCCGAAACAGAACCTTCGAGTTCAACTATTTCCGTTTTTAATTGATTCCTGTTTTCCAACCGCATTTCTATAAGTCTTTTTATGGTATCGTCATCAGCAAACCATTTAAGCTGCGGCATTTTTACTTCATCACTGCCTTCAAAAGTTGCTTCGATTATACCTTTTTGCGTTATTTTCTCGCTTTTTGAAAAAGCACCTTCACCTGATAATCCTGCTACAATTTTTTCAAGGGGTAAATTGATTTTCAAGTTTGCATTTTTATCTTCAGAAACCAAACTGCTTTCGCTTATTTCTATAGAACATTTTTTTGCCCCAAGGGAATATGCAATATGTTTAAGTTCTGCTAATCTTTCTTCATATGCTTTGCTGAAAATACAATCTGTCTGAATAAACCTTGTTCTGTCAAAACGGTCAACATAGTAATATGCGTCACAAATAACCGATGGAACAAATTTTATTCCGCATCTTTCAACCTCTTCGTCATAAAGATGAAGAACCTCTGTTCCCTTTTCATTGCTAAGCCAACCTATTGCGCCTTCACAAACATCTATATCTTTTCGTACCGCATCATCAACTATAACAATTATATTGGGAAGATTAAAACTACCACTGTAAAATACATCTGGAAAAAGCGGATTGTATTTTTTGAGTTTTTTTAAATAATTTTCATTTTTATTTTTCTCTGACAAATCTTTTGCTTTTTCTTGAACGTTTATTGAAAGTTTTTTTCCTGCTTCTGTTGTTTTTTGCAAAACTCCTGAAACAACTTCGGTTCCCTTTTTTAAATCAAAATTGATTTTCATTTTTTCCCTTCTTTTCAAACAATATTTCACAATATAGTTTGTATTTTTCACGAAAATTCATTTTTTAATAAGAAGTCCCACACCCTCAACGTGGGCCGTTTTCGGGAACATATCAACGGGCTGAACTTTTTCCGGTTTATAACCGAGGGACTGCATAATTTTAAAATCACGCGCCATGGTCGCGGTGTTGCAAGAAACGTAAACAACTCGTTTCGGCGCCATTTTCGCAACCGCTTCAAGGGTATCTTCACTGCAGCCTTTGCGCGGCGGGTCAATGATTATAACATCCGGCGCGGTGCCGCGTTTTTCAAGTTCCGCTGCGGCAGTTCCAGCATCTCCGCAGATGAATTCTGCGTTTTTAACGCCCATTCTTTCGGCATTGATTTTTGCGTTTTCAATGGCTTCCGGAACGATTTCAACTCCGATAAGGTTTCCCGCCTTTTCTGCCATGGAAAGTCCAATGGTTCCTGCTCCGCAATAAAGGTCAAGAACAAGTTCGCCTCCGGAAAGAGAAGCAAAATCCGCGGCCGTTTTATAAAGTATCTCTGCACCTGCGTGGTTTACCTGATAAAATGCGGCGGGAGAAATATCAACAGTTACTCCGCAAAGAACGTCGGTAATGCCGTCTTTGCCAAAAATAGTTCTGAATTTTCTTCCGAGAACCACGTTTGTACGGTCCTTGTTGGTGTTGAGCACGACGCTTACAACATTTTTAAATTGCGTGCTCAAAAGTGAAACAAGAAGCTTTTCTCCGGGAAGTTTATCTCCGTTGAGCACAAGGCAGATTCCGATTTCTCCGGTAACTTCGCCTTTTCTTATGTAAACTGCGCGAAGAAGCCCGCTGTGAGATTTTTCATCATAGACAGAAATTTTATTCTGTTTTACAAAAAATCCGATTGCGTTAAGGATATCCGCAAATTCTTTCGGCTGAAGGCGGCAATTTTTGCAATCCATTACTTCATGGCTTTTTTTACGGTAAAAACCGAAAACCGGTTCGCCGTTTTTGCCTTTACCAACCTGATAAATGGCTTTGTTGCGGTATTCTTCGGTTTTCGGAGAACCGATTGCCGGGAAAGGCTCAATATCGAATCCGCCGATTCTTTGAACGTGGTCGCGCACCCAGCTCGTTTTTTCCCGAAGTTCCGCTTCATATTTCATATGGCGAAGGGAACATCCGCCGCATTCGCCGAAAACTTTGCAGTCAGGGTCAATGCGGTCTTCCGATGGTTTGAGCACAGAAGAAAGTTCACCATAGATGCAGTTTTTTCCGACCTTTGCAACTTTAATTTTCGCAAGGTCACCGGTGACAGTTAACGGGGTGAAAACCACCATTCCTTCATAACGCGAAACACCGCTGCCCTCATTGGTGACAGCGGTTATTTCTGTTTCGATAAAACTATTTTCTTTTATCAAAAATTTCTTTTCCATTTTAATCCTCCGGATATGCTATTGCGCCGGAATAGCTTTGGGTAAGAAGGCTTTCGATATTTGCAATATGGAAATTTGTGTTTGCTGCAGCGCAGTTGTTGATTATGAGAACGTCGGTTATGCCGCGGCTTTCAACAAGCTCCGCAAGGTTTCCGTCATAGTAACGTTCATCAACAACATAGGTTTCCTCAAATCCGGAAGCGATATAGGTTGCTGGTGCGTTGCCGTAGGATTCCTTGATTATAACAAGTTTTCTGCCGTTGTTTACGTCGGTTTTGATAACAGTAAGCGGATAGTCGCCGCCGAGGAACACTCCGTAAGAATAGGGTCCGCTGGCGTAGCCATGCATTACGGAAGAAGCAAAATAGTTCTGAAGGTCGCCTTTGTTATACTGATAAGTTTTATTTGCCACCGGGAATTCGCACCATTCGACATAGTCCGGATTTTCCTCAAGGGCTTTTGCCATGTTGGTTCCGGAATAAAGGGTTCCGAGGAAACCGTTTATGGTGTGTTTCGTGTAGGAATCATAATCATAGTAATCAAGTCCCGCAGCCTCCATGAATGCGGTATAGGCATAATATGCGCCCAGACCGGTCCAGTGGTGGTCAGTGTTGAAGTAAAGATATTCATCTTTGTGGGCTTCGAGAACGCTGTAGGCATCAACAGATTTTACGTCGGAATCCAACATAGAATAGATATAATCAATACTGTCTTTTTCGGAGTTGGAAATATTCTGATATTTTCTCGGGAAATCATAAAGTTCAGCATGTTTCGGAATTACCATGTTGTAAACCTGAACTCCGCTTCCGAAAGCATCACCGTATTTGTTTACAACGGATGCATAATATTCCGCTGCGGATCTGCTTCCGCCGAAGAGTTCAAATGCAATTCCTTTATAAACAAAAATTCCGGCAACGGTTTCGCCCTGTTCCCCATCGTCAACAACAGGCTGCTCCGGTTCGGAAGCGCTCTGTTGTTCAGAGGAACTTTCAGAAGAAGCGGGATTTTCGGGCTGGCTTTCGCTTCCTGTGGAAGGATCAACGGAAGGTTCGCTCTGGGTTTCCGAAGAACTGCTTTCGGAAGAAGCCGGAGGAATTTCATCTCCGGTGGTTCCGGGAACGGGACCATAGATCTGAGCACCGTCAATATGGATTCCGCGCATATCTTCCATTAAAGACTGGAGTTTTACAAAACTTTCACGGAAAGTGAAAGTATCGGCATATGCAAGTTCAATTCCGAGAGTATATTCACCTTTGAAAAGGGACTCAAAGCTGAATTCGGGCATCTGGTTAAGATCACGTTTTTCATATTCGGAATAAGTGGGCTGAGGAAGCGTCCAGGCGAGGATTCCGATTACAAAAATAAGAAGAAGGCATACCGCAACGCTTGCTATTTTTACAATTTTGTCGTTGCGTTCTTTGTTATAATCTTCGCCGTAAGCGTGTTTATCGATTTTCATTAAAGCCTTCTCCTTTCATCAGAATTTATAGTAGAGGAACGGGTTATAACTCATACCGACAAGAAGAGCGGTGTTCATAATAAGCATAACGGCGTTTGCGGGGATCATAAGAATTTTTGCGGGCATCTGGAGTTTCGGTCTGTTTTCAACAAACTTTTTGACAGTAGGAACAATTGGCATGCAGAAAGCGACCGCAAGAATGATCCAGAAAATGTTGCCGAGAATGGTGAGTTCCAGGGAAATATCCCAGAATCCGGTACCTTTTGCTCCGAACATAACAGCGAAGCAATCGAACATTCTTCCCATATCCTCGAAATAGAACATTACCCAGCCGAGAACTGCAACAAAGAGAAGATAGATGTTGGAAATGACCGGAATCTTCTTGAGCCATTTGAGAAGGAAGAGTTTTTCGATGATGATGAGAGCACCGAACGAAAGCCCCCAAATGATGAAGTGCCAGCTTGCTCCGTGCCAGAAACCGGTGAGGAACCATCCGATGAAGAGATTGAGATACTGGTGTTTTCTGTTTCCGCCAAGGGGAATATAGACATAGTCACGGAAGAATCCGCCGAGGGACATATGCCATCTTCTCCAGAATTCCGTTGCGGAACGGGCAATATAGGGATAATTGAAGTTTTCGAGGAAATGGAAACCGAAAACTTTACCAAGTCCGATTGCCATATCGGAATAACCGGAAAAGTCGTAATATATTTGGATGTAGAACATCAAAACCCCGAACCAGACCGCCGCGGTACTCTGCTGGGTAA
>JAZUAX010000080.1:0-4447 GCA_045638185.1 Oscillospiraceae bacterium
CGATGAATATTCTGTAGTTGATTATGTAGAGGAAGCTAAAAAAGCCATTGAAGATATCTGTTCCAGAGGTAAAATTCCGGTACTTTGCGGAGGAACAGGACTTTATGTTGATTCGCTGCTTACCAATACTGAATTTTCTGAAATCAAAAGTGATTCAAAAGTCAGAGAACGTCTTTTTGAATATGCAAATGAGCACGGAAACGAGGCTCTTTTTGATAAATTAAAAAAAATCGACCCCGCTGCTGCTTCAAAAACACACGCGAACAATCTTATCAGAGTAGTTCGTGCTATAGAAGTTTATGAAGTAACAGGAAAAATAATGTCTGAGCACCAGCGCGATTCTCATCCGGCGCCGAGCATATATGACGTTTGTTACATAGGCACCACTTTTGCTGACAGAGAAAAACTTTATCAGAGAATTGAATCACGAATAGAAGAAATGCTCAATGAAGGTGTCGAAGATGAAGCAAGATTTCTCTTTGAGCACAATGGAACTTGTACTGCTGCTCAGGCAATAGGCTACAAAGAGTTTTATCCATGGTTCAGGGGAGAAGTTAGCAGGGAAGATTCTATTTCTGTGCTCAAAAAGGAAACCCGACATTATGCAAAACGTCAGCTAACCTGGTTTCGCAGAAACAAAGATATAAACTGGCTTTGCAGAGATGAATTTTCATCTCCCGAGGAGCTTTATCAGAACGCATTTGATATTATAAAAGAATTTTTGGAGAAGAAATGAAAAGTAAAATGCTCAAAATAATGGCAGTAATTTTGTCTGTTTTTTTGATATGCTATGCCTGTTTTCAGGCTTGGGTTTTCTTTTATAATCCGTATCAGACAGAAATTGCCGTGACTTATTCCGTAAATGAATCTTTGCATGTTAACGGTATTGCCGTAAGAACAGAAACGGTAATCGAAGACAATTGCGGCGGAAGTGTAAGCTATATCCATGAAGATGCTGCAAAAGTTCTTAAGAATAAACCGGTTGCCTATGCTCATGCTTCAGCTGATACTGTAAAAAAAATGGAACGTTCTGCAGAACTTGAAAGAGAAATAAGCCTTCTTGAAGAGGCTTCCAGCGGAGTTTCTCAGCTTTACGGTTCATCGGAATTTATAAACGACCAAATTGGCAATTCCGTTCTGGCATATTACAATGCTGTTTCAGATGGAAATTATAATGATTTTACTGCTGTTAAAGATAACCTTTTACTTTCAATCAACAAAAAAACCTCAATAACAGGCAGTAATAACAAATTTGAAGAACGAATATCGCTTCTTAAAGCAGAATATGACGAACTCAATAACGAAATAAATGCAGACGAAGCGAGCACTGTAACTTCACCCAAAACAGGATATTTTATTTCTTCAGTTGATGGATTTGAAAATGTTATAAATAAAGAAAATATTTTTGAAAAATCTGTTTCCGAAATTGAAAAAATTATAACTCAGGAAGTTGTTGCTTCCGAAGAAAAAATCGGTAAAATAGCCGATAACTATAAATGGTATTATCTTATTTCCGTTTCACCAGAAGAAGCTGAACTTTTTAAAACAGGAAAAGAACTTACTGTAAAATTTGATGGTATAAATAATACGGTAAAACTTGAGGTATATGAAAAAATCGAAGACGAAACAAGTGAAAACATTATAGTTGTTCTTCTTTGCAAAACTTTTACCGCGGACTATGCAGCAATTCGTCAAATAAGTGCAGATATTATTTTCAGCACTATTTCCGGACTTAGAATATCTTCCAGCGCAATTAGGTTTGATGATAATCAGCAGATGGGTGTTTTTATACTTGACAGAAATGAAGTGAAATTCCGCGCTGTTGATATAGTTTACAGCGGAAGCGGATATCATATTGTCAGATGGAATCAGGGAATAAAAAATTCTCTTCAGCTTTTTGATGAAGTTTTTGTTGGAGGAAATGATCTTTATGTCGGAAAAGTTATTGACTGATACTGAATTAAATGTTAAGGAAACTTTTGAAAAAATAGTACATGCTGCGGAAGTTTCCGGAAGAAGCCCTTCTGAAATTCGTCTTATGGCTGTTACCAAAACTGTTCCGCCGGAAAAAGTAAATGAAGCTGTAAGAATGGGATGCAATCTTCTGGGTGAAAACAAAGTTCAGGAACTTCTTGAAAAATATGAAAGCTATGATAAATCCGCAGAAATACATTTTATTGGAAGACTTCAGACCAACAAAGTAAAATATATAGTCGATAAAGTATCGATGATAGAATCTGTTGATTCCTTAAAACTTGCAGAAGAAATTGAGAAACGCTGTGCAAAAATTGACAAAGTTATGGATATTCTTCTTGAAGTAAATATTGCTGAAGAAGAAAGCAAAGGTGGTTTTTCTGCAGACGAAATTATTGAAATATCAGAAAAAATAAAGACGTTTCCTCATTTAAGACTCCGCGGATTGATGACAATAGGCCGTTTTGGAGCAGAAATTGAAGAAACTCGCCAATATTTTGAAAAAATGCGTCATCTATTAGTTGACATTAAGAGCAAAAATATAGATAATATATATATTAGTATATTGTCGATGGGTATGTCTGCAGATTTTGAAATTGCTGTTTCAGAAGGAGCAACAATCGTAAGAGTTGGCCAGGGACTTTTCGGCAAAAGAAAATATGTTTAACCAAATCGCAAGATTTTTTACACAGGAGGAAATTACAATGGCTTTTATGGACAAAGTTAAAGGTATGCTTGGAATTCCCGAGGATGCAGAAGAAATGTATGAAGATGAAAACCTTCTTGAAGGTGAAGAAAGCGATTCTCTTCCCGAAGAAGGAGATTCTGCAAAAACCTCCATTTTTGGAAAAGCAATTTCTGCAGATTCCAAACAGAACAAAGTAGTTAACATCCATACCACCACTCAGCTCCAGGTCGTTCTTGTTAAACCCGAACGTTTTGATGACGCAAGACCTGTTGCAGACCATCTTAATTCCAAACACACCGTTGTTCTTAACCTTGAAGCTACCAACAAAGAAGTTTCCAGAAGACTTATCGACTTTCTCAGCGGTGTAGCTTATGCAAACAACGGACAGATCAAACGTGTAGCAAACAGCACATATATCATCACTCCTTATAATGTTAACATTATGGGCGATCTTCTTGATGAGCTTGAAAGCAGCGGCGTATTCTTCTAATTGATATTTTAAAATTCGGAGGTGAATATCTGTGTTGACACCCAGCGATATTTCCAATAAAAAATTTGAAAAAGCTGCATTCGGTTATAAACCGGAAGAAGTTGATGCATTTCTTACCGAAATAGTCGGCGCTTATAATGAAATGTATCAGGAAAAAAATGCGGCCGAAGAAAAAATGCTCGTTCTTGCGGAAAAACTCGAAGAATACAGAGCAAACGAAGACAGCCTTAAAACTGTTCTTCTCGGTGCACAGAAACTCGGCGAAAACATTGTTCGCGATTCCAAAGCAAAAGCAGAAGTTATTCTCGCAGATGCAGAAAACCAGGTAAAACAGGTATTTGCCGAATCTGAATCTAAAATCGTTAAAGAGAAAGAAACTCTTTTAACTCTCCAGAAAGAAACTGCTGATTTCAAAAAACAGCTTCTTGCAATGTACAGACAGCATCTCGAACTTATAAGCCTTATGCCCGAAAACAATGAGGAAAAAGCAGCTCCCGAAGAATCTGAAGATGTTGTTGAAGAAATCGCAGAAAAATATGCTGAAGATGAAATCGATTTCGATGAGGTTTCCATTGCAGAAACCAGAAGAATCGATCTTGATGTATAAGAATAATTGACAGGAGATATAAATCAGAAATGGCAATCGATTATAACGCAACAATGAATCTGCCCAAAACTGATTTTCCCATGCGCGCAGGACTTCCTCAGCGCGAACCGGAAATGATCAAAAAATGGCAGGACGAAGAACTTTATCAGAAACTTATGGAGAAAAATAAAGACCTTCCTCTTTATGTTCTTCATGACGGCCCTCCTTACGCAAACGGCGATATCCACATGGGTACCGCTCTTAATAAAGTTCTTAAAGATATCATCGTAAAATATAAGAACATGAGCGGCTTCAAAGCTCCTTACGTACCCGGTTGGGATACCCACGGACTTCCTATCGAGCTTAAAGCAATGAAAAAAGTAGGCGTTGAAAACATCCATTCCGCTATCGAACTCCGTAAAGTTTGCCAGGAATTTGCAGAATATTACGTTGACGTTCAGAGAAGAGAATTCATGCGCCTTGGCTCCATCGGCGATTATTTCAGACCTTATCTTACTTTCCAGCACAAACATGAAGCTGAACAGATTCGTGTTTTCGGCGAAATGGCAAAGAAAGACTTCATCTATAAAGGTCTTAAACCCGTTTACTGGTGCCCGGAATGCAAAACCGCTCTTGCTGAAGCAGAAATTGAATATGAAGAAGATGCCTGCCATTCCATTTATGTAAAATTCAAAGTTGAAGACGACCA
>JAZUAX010000081.1:0-2769 GCA_045638185.1 Oscillospiraceae bacterium
GGCGTTGATTTCTTCGGATTCCTCGAGTTTATCGAGTTTTCCGTGTTTTTTGAGATATTTTACCGCAAGAGTGCCGATATCCATGAGGCAGACCGCTTTTTTGCGGCCGAGTTCTTCTCTGGTTGCAATATAATCGTGGTAAGCTTTCTGGAGAAGTTCATCTTCAAATTTAACAGAATCGATGGTGGTGTTGAAGGTGGTGTGGCGGCAATGGTCGGACCAATAGGTATCGATCATGCGGATTTCGGTAATGGTGGGGTCGCGGTCCTCGCTGCGGAAATATTCCTGGCAGAACTCAAGGTCGTCAGCGTCCATTGCAAGACCGTATTTGTTTACAAACTCTTCAACTTCATCTCTCTTGAGTTCACGGAAACCTTCGAGAATTGCAACTTCGGTGGGAATGTTATATTCGATTGCAAGGGTTTCGGGTTTTTCAAAACCGGCTTCTCTTGCTTCAACGGGGTTGATTACATATTTTTTGATTTCAGCGATTTCGGAATCGGAAAGTTCGCCATAGAGCGCATAAACTTTTGCGGTTCTGATGGTGGGTCTTTCGCCCTGGGAAATGATCTGGATGCACTGTGCGGCAGAATCGGCTCTCTGGTCAAACTGGCCGGGGAGATATTCAACAGCAAAAGCTACAGCGCCGGAAAAATCGATCTCTTCGGAAACAATATCAAGCTGGGGTTCGGAAAAAACAGTTTTCTTCGCATATTCAAAAAGTTCTTCGGTGATGTTTTCTGCATCATAACGGTTTACAATGCGAACATCGGTAAGATCTTTGATTCCGAGAAGGGTTACTGCATCATTGAAAAGGGATTTTGCTTCGTTTGCAAGTTCCTTTTTCTTTTCAACAAAAACACGATATACCAAGGTAATTATTCCTCCTTTGCGGCAAGGGCGCGGGCGCCGATATCATGACGATAAAAAGCGTTATCGAAATGGATTTTTTCAACAAGGCCGTAAGATGCCTTGATTGCTTCGGGAAGAGTTTTATCAACAGCGGTTACACCGAGAACGCGTCCGCCGGAAGTTACAAGTTTGCCTTCTTTAATTGCTGCGCCGGCAACGTAAACGTTATCTGCAACTTCTTCGGGAATGGTGATCTCAAAGCCTTTGTCATAATGTTCCGGATAACCTTCGGAAGCCATGATTACGCAGCAAGCGTTTTTATCTGCAAATTTTACTTCAACTTCGGAAAGGCGTTCTTCGGTAACAGCTTTCATAACGGTGAGAAGATCGCTTTCAAGAAGGGGAAGAACGACCTGAGTTTCCGGGTCACCGAAGCGGCAGTTATATTCGATAACTTTCGGGCCTTTGGGGGTGAGCATAAGTCCGAAATAGAGGCAGCCTTTAAAAGTTCTGCCTTCTGCGTTCATTGCGTTCATGGTGGGAAGGAAAATCTTCTCCATACATTCTTTTGCAATTTCTTCGGTGTAATAAGGGTTCGGAGCAACGGTTCCCATACCGCCGGTGTTAAGGCCGGTGTCGTTATCATGGGCGCGTTTGTGGTCCATGGAAGAGATCATCGGAACAACGGTTTTGCCGTCGGTGAAGGAAAGAACGGAAACTTCCGGACCGGTAAGGAATTCTTCGATAACGATGTTATCGCCGCTTTTTCCGAAAACTTTATCTTCCATCATGGAATGAACAGCTTCCATTGCGTCCTCTCTGGTTTCGGCAATGATTACGCCTTTTCCGAGAGCAAGACCGTCTGCTTTAATAACGGTGGGGATAGGTGCGGTTTCAAGATATTTAAGAGCGGCTTCCATATCGTTGAATACTTCGTATTCAGCGGTGGGGATTCCGTATTTTTTCATAAGGTCTTTGGAGAAAACCTTGCTTCCTTCGATGATTGCGGCGTTTGCTCTGGGTCCGAAGCAGGGGATTCCTTTTGCTTCAAGAGCATCAACTGCACCGAGAACGAGCGGATCGTCCGGAGCAACAACGGCGTAATCAACGTTGTGGGAAACAGCAAATTCGACGATTGCGTCGATATCTTTTGCGCCGATTGCCACGCATTCGGCATCGGCGGCGATGCCGCCGTTGCCGGGAAGTGCATAGATTTTGGTAACTTCGCTGTTTCCTTTGATTTTTTTGATTATTGCATGTTCGCGGCCGCCGCCGCCAACTACTAAAACTTCCATAATAAGAGCCTCCGTCAACGGATTATTGTTATTAGTGGTGGAAGAGACGCATTCCGGTGAATGCCATTACCATGTCATATTTGTTGCAGCAATCGATAACTGCATCATCACGGATGGAACCGCCGGGTTCTGCGATGTATTTTACACCGCTGCGTTTTGCTCTTTCAATGTTGTCGCTGAAGGGGAAGAATGCGTCGGAACCGAGAGCAACGCCTTCGCGGGTTGCAAGGAATGCTTTTGCTTCTTCGTCGGTAAGGGGAGCGGGCTGTTCGGTGAAATATTTCTGCCAGTTGCCGTCTGCGCAAACGTCTTCTTCGTTTTTGTTGATGTAACCGTCGATTACGTTGTCGCGGTCGGGGCGGCCAAGACCTTCTTTGAAGGGAAGGTTAAGAACTTTTTCGTGCTGGCGGAGGAACCAGGTGTCTGCTTTGGTGCCTGCAAGGCGGGTGCAGTGGATTCTGGATTGCTGGCCTGCGCCAACGCCGATTGCCTGTCCGTCAACTGCATAGCAAACGGAGTTGGACTGAGTATATTTAAGGGTAATAAGAGCAACGATGAGGTCACGAACTGCGGATTCGGGAAGGTCTTTGTTTTCGGTTACGATGTTTTTGAGAAGGTCTGC
>JAZUAX010000082.1:0-5686 GCA_045638185.1 Oscillospiraceae bacterium
GTTGAAAGAATAATAACCAAAAAGGGAGGGGACAAAAACGGATAATCCATATAAGGTTCTTGGCGTTTCAGAAAACGCAACCGACGAAGAAATTAAAAAAGCATACCGCGACCTTGTCCGGAAATATCATCCGGATAAATACGTTGACAATCCCCTTGCCGATATAGCTGCGGAAAAAATGAAGGATATAAACGCCGCCTATGACCAGATCCAGAAGGACCGCAAAGCAGGAAGAACTTCCTACGGAAATTCCGGCGGCTACAGTTACGGAACTTACGGCACCGGAAACGCAAGTTATAACAACTACGGAACCGGATATTCCGCAAACAGCCAGTTTTCGGACGTTCGCCGACTTATTCAGCAGAACCGTATTGCTGAGGCGGACGAAATTCTCGACGGCGTTCCGGAATACAGCAGAAATGCCGAATGGTATTTCCTCAAAGGAAGCATCTATTACAGAAGAGGCTGGCTCGGCGAAGCCGCAAGATGTTTTCAGCGGGCATATCAGATGGAACCCGGAAATCAGGAATATGCCGCCGCTTACCAGCGTATAGCTTACCAGCAGCAATATGGTGCTTCCCCGGGCAGAGGAACCCAGACCCAATGTTACGCATGCCCCTGCGACTGCTGTGACTGCTGCACCGCGATGATGTGCATGGATTGCCTTTGCGGAAACGGATGCTGATTTTGCCTTCCCAGAGGGGAAGGTGGATTTTTGCGCTTGACGCAAAAAGACGGATGAGTGATCAACAAGTAACGCGGAGCGCTCATCATAATTTATCGAGGATATCCCTCCTCAGTCAGCTTCGCTGACAGCTCCTCCTCTGAGGAGCCAAAAAAATTGGAAAGGAGAAATTGCATTATGACCAAAAAAAGCCAGAAGGTTGCCCTTTGCGGAATGGTTGCCGCACTTTGCACCCTTCTTATGTTCATGACCGGCGTTTTTCCTTTTGCAACTTATGCGATGCCCTGTCTCGCAGGACTTTTAATGGTGACCGTTGCGGTTGAAACCGGCGCAAGCTGGGCTTTTACCCTTTATGCCGCGGTTTCGATCCTTGCGATCATCCTTACTCCGGATAAGGAAGCGATGCTTATGTTCGTAATGTTCTTCGGACATTATCCGGTCACTAAATTCTGGCTTGAAAAAATCAAATTCAAACCCCTTTCCCTGCTTTTGAAGATAATTGTTTTCAACATCTGCGTTGTTGTTGCATATACCATAATCATCTATGTTTTCCAGATGCCGGATATCCTTACGGAATTCGGAGATTTCGGAAAATATTCCGTTTATATAATGCTCGGGCTCGGAAACATTCTTTTCTTCGTTTACGATTTTGCTCTGACCCAGATCATGAATGTATATATTTATATTTTCCGTCCGAAGTTTTTAAGAAGAAGCGCCAAATAAAAAAAGGAGATATCCCTTGGGATATCTCCTTTTTTGCTGTCCGATTTTTATTTTGCGGATTCGATGGAAATTCTTCCAACAAGTTCTTCCATCTCTTCTTCGGAAAGGGAAGCAATTGTTATGCTGCCCATCCATTCGCCGATTTGTTCCGCAATGATTTTTTCATAAATCTTTGTTCCGGAAACTTCAAGTTCGATGTTGAGGCAGGTGAATTTTTCTCCGCCGATTTCAACGTCGCTGATCACGGCATCCTTAACTCCGGAGGAGGCTCCGGCGGAAATTATCTGGCCGCTTACAATTTCAAGATAGCTTCCGGCATTTACAATGTTTTCGCTTCCGGCGATGTTTTCATAGTTTATGGAAACGGTTGCGTTTGTTTCCATATCAACGCAGTAAACGTCGTAGATGTTTCCGATTTCGATTTCGGTTCCTTCGCCGAACATTTCCTCAGCGGCAATTCCAACGGTCTGGGCAATTTCAGCATCGGAAAAGAAATACCAATCTTCTTCTCCTCTGAAGGAAAAACCGAAGGCGGAGTTTTTATAAATTCCGTTTTCAACGGTTCCTCTTGCGGGAACAAATTCTTCTTTTTCCGGTTCTTCTCCGGAACAACCGGCAAAGCAAATTACAAAAGCAAGCAGAAACGCAAGGATTTTTTTCATTTAAAAATTCTCCTTTTTTAAAAATTTTTCCGCAGAAAATTATAACATATCCGCTGTTTGATAAACAATGTTTTATAGACAAAAACTTTGCAAATATTTTGGTTTTAACAAAAATTTTGCAACATTTACACTTGAAGAACTTGCCTAAAGGTGATATTATTGTATTTAGTGAAAGTTTTGCCAAAATAGGAGATTTTAAGATGAAGCACGAAAAATCCTGTGGTGGCCTTATTTACCGTGAACACGAAGGCGAGACCCATATTCTTCTTTTGAAACACCGCTGCGGCGGCCATTGGTCCTTCCCTAAAGGTCATATGGAAGCCGGAGAAACCGAAATGGAAACCGCTCTCCGCGAGATCCGCGAAGAAACCGGTCTTAGAGTTTTCCTCCGCGAAGGTTTCCGCGAAGCTGTTGAATATTCGCCCAAGCCCAACGTTAAAAAACAGGTCATTTATTTTATCGGATTCACCCTTAATGAATCCACCCTCCACCCCCAGGAAGAAGAAGTTTCCGAACTTCAGTGGATGGAGATCCACGCAGCTTATGAAGCTGTTACCTTCCGCAACGACAAAAACCTTATCGCAAAAGCGATGGATTTTATCGACAGAAGGGGAATGTAAAAAAATTGAGCACGGAGTTTACCTCCGTGCTCTTTTTTGTTATTCGGTTTCAAGAACAACTCTCGGTTCAGCGTGGCGCACTATGGGAATCAACCTTCCGTCAACTTCGCTTCCCGCAAAAACAACGCTGCTTTCTTCTGCACAGATATAATAAGTTCCGCCATCGGGACTTTCGCCTTTATAGAAACCTATTCTGTAATAAGGCTTTCCGGCAATATCAAAAATTCCGTTACATTTCGGCTCAAAAGAACTCAGATATTCTTCCGTAAATTCATATTCATCGTTTGCAAGGCAGCTCCAGAACATTGTTTCTGTTGCTTTTTCTTTTGCTTCTTCAAGAGTTACTGACATTCCGGGAATATCTTGTTCCGAAGAAAATTTAAGCTGTTCCCCGGGCCAAAGTTCAATTTTGGGGAAGGTCAGGCTTTTTTCCTCATTCATAAAACGACAAAAAACTTCAGTATCATAAATTTCGGAAAATTCTGTTTTTGAACACTGATATTCGGAAATCAGAGAATATTCTATAAGTCCGCCGGGTTCATAGGAAAGTTCAAAATAGAAATAAAGCGGATTTCCTGCCATAGTTCCATGTACAAATGCAGCTTCGTTCCTTTCAACAGAAGAAATAAAATCTTCTATAAGCTCAAAGCGGATGGTATTGTCACCGCTCAAAACAAAGGTTTCGTCATCTTTAAGGTTTCCGCTTTTCAAAAGTTCAAGCGTTTCTTCAACCTTTTTTCTTTCGAACCCAAATTCAATCATTGAAAGATTTCTTGAAAAATCCACCCACTGCATTGTCATTATTTCATCGCGACTGAAACCATGGGTCTCGAGAGATTCAATTTCCTCTCTCGTATAACCGTTTATCATTTTTTCCTCAATGAATTTTTCCCATTCGTCCTCGGTCTCCGGCTCTTCTTCGGGAATAGGTTCGGAAGGTTCCTCCTGCGGTTTTTCTTCCGGCAAAGATTCTGAACTTTCAGTTCCCGGCGTTTCCGGGATATTAAGAACAATTTCCTGGGGTTCTTTTGAACAGCCGGAAAGCAAAAGAGCAAAAACCAGCGCAAGAACAAAAAGCTTTTTCAAAATGGAACACCTCCGGTTTATAAAACTTCCTTACATATAAATAGTAACATATTTTACTGGTTTTGTTGCAGCAAAAATAAAAAAATCCCGCAAATCTGCGGGATTTTTATTATTTTACGATAAAAGTATAACAACTGCCGCCGAAATTACCACAAGAGCGGAAATCAGAAATAAGAACAGTTTTTTTGAACGTATTTTCCCTATTTTGTAGAGATTATAAACCAGAACAAAAAGACATACCAAAGGAAAAACGGCAAGGCTGAAAGCCGCTCCTGTTTCCGAATGGACAAATTTAATCATGGCAATTTCTCCCGTCTGTTTCGTTGTTACACCTCATCCGTCAGCCTGTGGCTGACACCTTCTCCTCAGGGAGAAGGCTTTTGCATGGATTCCGGAACGGAAACTTTGAGCATGGTGAGAACGTTTTTGATAACGGTTTTGGTTGCTGCGCAAAGAGCGGTTCTTGCGGCAACGATCTCTTCGCTTTCGCCGCGAACACGGCAAGCATTATAGAATTTGTGGAACATGGTTGCAACTTCGATTGCATATTTGGTGATTCTGGAAGGATCGTAAGTTTTTACGGATTCTTCGATTTCGCCGGGGAATTTTGCAATTTCGGTTACGAGAGCAAATTCTTCCGGAGCGGTGAAGTTATAAAGGGAGAGGTCCTCTTTGAGTTCGGTTCCTTCTTCTGCAAGAGCGCGGAGAATGGAGCAGATTCTTGCATGTGCATACTGAACGTAATAAACGGGGTTATCGTTGGTGTTCTTTACTGCAAGACCGAGGTCGAAGAGAAGGTGGGTGTTGGGTTCACGCATGTTGAAGAGGAAACGTGCTGCATCGATCGGAACTTCGTCGAGAAGGTCGGTAAGAGTGATTGCTTTACCGGTACGTTTGCTCATTTTTTCGGGTTTGCCGTCACGCATAAGTTCAACCATTTGCATAAGAACAACGTCGAGCTTGCTTCCGTCAAGGCCGACAGCATCCATTGCGCCCTGAAGTCTTGCAACGTGGCCGTGGTGGTCTGCGCCCCAGACGTTGATTACTTTGTCAAATCCGCGTTCTGCGAATTTGTTGTAATGGTAAGCGATATCGCCTGCAAAATAGGTGGGGTTGCCGTTTGCACGGATGATTACGTCGTCCTTGAGTTCAAGAGCTTCGATCTGTTTGTCGGTTTTGCCTTCTGCTTTGAATTTTGCGGTAAGAATTTCTGCGTTTTTATACCAGAGTGCGCCGTCTTTTTCATAGGTAAGACCTTTTTCGGTAAGGATCTTTACAACTTTTTCGATGGAGCCATCGTTATAAAGGCTGCTTTCGCGGAACCATACATCATAGTTGATGCGGTATTTTCCGAGGTCGCGCTGAAGTCCTTCGACGTTTGCCGGAAGGGCATATGCAACAAGAGCTGCTTTTCTTTCAGCGGATTCTGCGTTAACGTATTTATCGCCGTTGATTTCGGTGAATTCCTTTGCTCTTACTTTGATATCCTCGCCGTGATAACCGTCCTCGGGGAATTCGATTGCGTCTTCGCCGAGATGGAGCTGGAGATATCTTGCTTCGAGGGATTTTCCGAATTTTTCGATCTGGTTGCCTGCATCGTTGATATAGAATTCGCGGGTAACGTCATAGCCGCACCATTTCATTGCTTCTGCAAGTCCGTCGCCGATTGCGCCGCCGCGGGCATTTCCCATATGCATCGGGCCGGTGGGGTTTGCGGAAACGAATTCTACCATGACTTTTTTGCCTTCACCCATATTTCCGGTACCGTAGGTATCTTTTTCGGTAAGAACGGCGGAAACGGTTTCTGCAAACCAATGGGGTGCATAGAAAACGTTAAGGAAGCCGGGGCCTGCAACTTCTGCTTTTTCAAAATAGGTTCCTTCAAGGCAGATGTGGGAAACGATTGCGTC
>JAZUAX010000083.1:0-9953 GCA_045638185.1 Oscillospiraceae bacterium
TGTTTCCTCCAATACATACATAATAATTCAGTTTAATATAATATATTATATCAACATTTATGTCAATAGGCGAAATGCGGTTTTTTCGCATATATCCTTGACCTTCGGGCAAAATCGTGTTATTATATCTTGACAACGTTAATACGGAGATGTATCGAAGTGGTCGTAACGAGAACGACTCGAAATCGTTTTGTCCTTAACCGGGCACGTGGGTTCGAATCCCACCATCTCCGCCAAACAAAAAGGCATCCCTTTTGGGGATGTCTTTTTTGTTTTATGGTGTGGATGAGAACACACCGGGTGAGTACCTGACGCCCCAAAAATCCAAGCCGAAAGCGAAGGATTTTTGGCTTGGCGGAAGCAATCCGACGAGCGAAGCGAGCGGAAATCCCACCATCTCCGCCATTAAAACAACTCATCCTTTCGGCTGGGTTGTTTTTTTATGTTATATATTTCTAAAAAATGGGCATAATACTTCCTGAAGAAAGGAAGTGTTATCAAAAATGGAAAACGATAATATAAAACTTCTCCGGGAATGTGACGCAGGAGTTGAGATGGGGATGTCTTCCATCGACGAAGTTCTTCCCTATGTAAAAGCAGAAAACCTTAAAAAACTCCTTACAGTATGCAAAGAAGAACACGAAAAACTCGAAAGAGAAATCCGTACCCTTCTCCGCAATTACGGTGACGAAGGAAAAGACCCCAATCCCATGGCAAAAGGAATGTCATGGATTAAAACAAATGTAAAACTTGTTATAAACGAATCCGATTCCACCATTGCCGACCTTATGACTGAAGGCTGCAACATGGGGGTAAAATCCCTTAACAAATATCTTAATGAATATGAAGCTGCAAATGAAATTACAAAAGATATCACAAAGCGCCTTATAAACCTTGAAGAAAAACTTGTGATGGATATAAGATGTTATCTTTAAAAAACGCAGAAAACTCCCTTTCGGAAGAAAGGGAGTTTTTCTTTTTGCTGCGCGGTTTTTTGTTCTTTGGAAAGATTTGGCCTGTTCCGCCATCGTTTTTGCTGTGTTATAATCAGCACCGAAACTTCAAAACAAAACCGAGGTGAACTTATGAAAAAAATATTTTCAGTAACTCTTTCCGCAATTATTGCAGCGGGAATTTCCTTTTCAAACCCTATTTACGCAATAAATTCCGATTCTATGGCAGGAATTGTTTCCACCGAAAGCGGAAGACTGAATATCAGAAATTCCGCCGGGGGCTACGTTATAACTTCCGTTCCGAAGGGCAGCTTTCTTTCACTGATTGAAAAGAACGGCGATTGGTGGAAAGTCGAATATGCCGACGGAAAATATGGCTATTGCCATTCGGATTATATCGAAATCGTTTCCGATAACGTTTCAAAAGTTTCCACCCAGAGCGGAAACCTCAATGTCCGAAGCGGCGCAGGAAAAAGTTTTCCCGTAATCGGAACTGTTTCAAAGGACGAAAACGTAATCGTGCTTTCTTCAACCGGTTATTGGAGCCGTATCCTTTATGACGGAAACAGAACAGGCATCGTAAGCGCAGATTACCTTTCCGCAATCCGAAACGGATATCCCGCAATTTCCCTCGAAATTCCGGATTTCAAACAGACCGATCCTCGCTGGGCAAACATAAAAATCGGTTCTTCCGGAAAAACAATAGGCCGAATCGGCTGCGTTACAACGGGAATCGCAATGATCGAATCTTTCCGAAGCGGAAGAACCATCTATCCCGACGCGATGATGAAAAACCTTTCCTATGACAAAAACGGAAACGTTTATTGGCCGGAAGATTATTCCGTTGCTTTCTGGAACGAAAATTATCTTGAAACAATTTATCAAAAACTCAGAGAGGGAAAACCCGTTCTCATCGGAGCAAAAACAAACGGCGGCTCCCAGCATTGGGTTGTTATAACAGGTTTTTCCGGCGGAGAAAAACTTTCCGCCTCCGGTTTTCTGATAAACGATCCGGGCTCCGGAACAAACACAAATCTTCAGCAGTTTTTCAATTCCTTCCCCAATCTCTATAAATTTTTCTGGTATAACTGAAGCAAAAAACCGCCTGAAGGCGGTTTTTTCTTTGTTTTATTGTTCGACATAATCCTTGCTTTTAACGGTAATTTTAGCTATTATATATATTGGTTTATTTTAAGCAAAGCGAGGTTTCGTTTTTAATGTTTTCGGTAAAAAGAGCTATTTCAAAATTCAGAAGAATCTATGAAGGAAAATTTCTTTTCCGCTGTTTTGCGCTTATTGCTACTGTTGCCCTTTGGATTTTTGTTCCGGAAGAGTTTGAAATTATGTGCGGCTGGAATTTTTTCAAGGAATTTTCCGTTTTCCATTTTCTCTGGGCAATCTGGATGTTCGATATGCTTCTCCAGATTTTCCCCAGCAGAAAATATCTTCCTCTCGGCTCCTCAAAATTCAGCCTTAAGGATTTTATTCCCAAAGAAATAAAGAATATTAAAAATCTTGAAAACCTTCTTGCATATATTAAAAAATGTAACCGCGACACAATAAAAATCGGTCTTATCTGGTTTGCGCTTATCGCTGTTATAGGAATCCTTTATTTTATCGGTATCATAGGAAGAAACCTGCTTCTTGTTTTTTCCGTTGTATTTTATGTCTGCGACCTTATCTGTGTTCTTTTCTGGTGCCCTTTCAGAGTATGGTTCATGAAAAACAGATGCTGCACCACCTGCAGAATTTTCAACTGGGATCACATGATGATGTTTTCCCCCATTGTTTTCGTTCCCGGTTTCTTTACCTGGAGCCTTTGTGCAGGAGCTCTTGTTGTTCTTGCTGTGTGGGAGATTTCCTTTGCTCTCCATCCGGAAAGATTTTACGAAGGAACAAACGATGCTCTTAAATGTTCCAACTGCACCGATATTCTTTGCGGAAAACGCAACTGTGCCGCAGATATCCCCGATTTTGACAACATAACGAAAGGAATATGAAAATGGCAATAAAAGCAATTTTGTGGGATTATGACGGAACCCTTATGGATTCTTCCAAAAAATCCATAGAAGTGAGCCTCGAAGTTCTTTCCCATTTTATTCCGGACGTTTATGAAAACATTCCGGAGCCTCTTTCCTCCAGAGAAAATTTCCAGGAAACCTACGGAAGAATTTCCGACTGGGTCGAACTTTATCATGTTTGCTATGGTCTTAACGACGAACAGACCCGCATGGCCGTTAAAATGTGGGGTGAAGTCCAGCTCCGTAACAAAACCGAAGCAGAACTTTATTCCGGAATTACAGAAATTCTCGAACATTTCAAAGAAACAAAAATGGGCGTCTGTTCCCAGAACGGCGCAGGAATCATTGAAAGATCCCTTGAGCACCACGACGTGCTCAGATATTTCGGTGCGGTGATCGGTGTGAATGATGTTCTTTTTGAAGAACAGAAACCCCACCCTTCCGCATTTATAAAAGCCCTTGAAAAACTCGGAATCGAGGACCGGAACGCAACCTTTGTCTATATCGGCGACCACAGCGTGGACGTTGCCTTCGGCAGAAATGCCGAAGCCATGCTCAAAAAGGATTTTCCCGACGCAAAGGTAGTCTGCATTGCGATGCACCACCCGGGCGATTACTGTGAGGAGGATGAAAACTTCCTTCCGGATTATATTGCCCGAAATTCCTCCGAGCTTTTTGAGATACTGAACGGAATTTAAACCTTCTTTGCCGTGAAGGAAGATTTAAGTTCTTTTAAAAGGCGCTTTGCGCCGGGAAGGACTTTGATTCTTATGAAAACCGATTACAGTAAACTTGAAGAAAAAATTCTTGAAATTGCCGGAAAATTCGGTGAAAACGGAGCGTTTTTGGCAAACCACAAAGACAAAACCGTTTTGAGCACCGTTTACGGCAAAAATCTTTCCACCGAAGAACCCATAAAAGCAGAAAGCCGTTACCTTATGCCTCTTTGCTGTTCTTCAATGCTCGTTCTATGTGCTTTCATCCTTATTGACGAAGGCAAACTTCGTCTTTCGGACAAAATTTCAAAATTCGTTCCCGAATTTGAGCACGCAGACAAAATAACTATCCGTCATCTTCTTGCCGGCAAAAGCGGAATCCGCGATTTTTATTTTGGTGAGATCCGCCGCAACCTTGGTGAAAACGAAGAATACTCCTCCCTTTCGGATATTGACCGCCGCAAAAGGGATATGGAGATATACCTCCATAATTATTCTTTCGAAACCGTGCTCGCTTTCATCAAAGGGAAAGAACTTGAACACAAATCCGGTCTTTCCGGTGATAACTCCTCCAGCAACACTGTTTTCCTCAGAGAAATTGTTGAAAGGGTTTCCGGCGTTTCCATTAAGGATTTTATAAAATCCAACATTTTTGAAAAGCTCGGAATGGAAGATACCGAAATCGGAATTTCCGAAGGTGCTCTTCCTCTTCATACTCTTTTCCGCAACGAAGAATATATTAAATTTGAGACCGGAAACACCGATTTTCTGTTCTTTACCACCACAGTTCCCGACCTTGAAAAGCTTATGCTAGGAATTTTTGAGCATCGGCTTTTCTCAGAAAAACTTTGGAAAACCGCAACAAAATTTGATTCCGACAACATCGGGCTCACTTTTGAAAATCTTAACGGATATCCTGTTTTCTTCTTTGATTTTGAAGATTTTACCCCTGCTATTTTCTATTTTGACCAGGAAAACAATTTTTGCTGGATGATTGTTTCTCCCTGTGGTTCAAAATATATAATGGAGGGGGATAACAAATTTCTTTCCTTCTCGAAAGAGAGCAGAATGGAAATCGAACCACTTTTCACTGTTCCGAAAAACACAAAAATGGTTCCTTACGGAAGCAAAAACTGGCGACAGGCGGTTAATCTTGAACTCAATCCCGACCAAAGAGAATTCGTTTCCGGCGCTTTGGAAACAATAGCTTATTCCTGCGCGCATAAAAATCATAAACTTTTTGTTGAAACCGAGGGAGAAAGAGCCGTTGGACTTCTGGAACTTTCGATAGATAAGAAAAAGGGCGATTACAATATCGAAACCGTAATAATCGACCGGCGTTATCAGGGACGCGGTTTCGGAAAATTTATGCTCCGCTTTGCTGTGGATTATCTCAAAAAAGCCGGCGCAAAAAAACTTTCCATCGGCGTAAACCGTTTTAACATTCCCGCTCAGAAACTTTATAAATCCGTGGGATTCAAAGAAGACTGCGTTTATGAAGAAGGGATTTTTATGACTCAGGTTATTTCAGAAGAATAACAGACAATATTAAAAAAGCTCACCGCTTTCGCGGTGATCTTTTTTGTTTTTAGCTTCAGCTAAAAATCAGATTTCAACAATTTCGCCTTCCTGGCCGCAGATTCCCGCTGCGTTTGCTTCATCGGTATCGATATGCATTGCAAGAGCGGAAGTGGGGGTTACTCTTACGAGAACGTCGCCAAAAATTGTTTTGCGTTCCGGAGAATTGATTTTTACACTTACGATCTGCTTATCTTTAACTCCAAGTCTTTCCGCATCTTCCGGAAGCATATGGATATGACGCATTGCGATGATAACTCCTTCGGAAAGTTCAACTTCGCCGCAGGGACCCACAACCTTGCAGGGTGCAGAGCCGGCAAGATCTCCGCTTTCGCGGATCGGCGCGGTGATTCCGATGGAACGTGCATCGGTAAGGGAAATTTCAACCTGGGTCTGTTTTCTGGTGGGTCCAAGAATGGTAACTCCGGAAAGAGTGCGCTTGGGACCTACGATATCGACTTTATCAAAGGTTGCAAACTGTCCCGGCTGGGAAAGATCTTTTCTGAATTTAAGTTCATAGCCTTCGCCGAAAAGGGTTTTAAGATCGGCTTCGGAAAGATGAACGTGGCGTGCGGAAGTTTCCACAATAAAAGTTTTGCTCATATTTGCCTCCAAATGGTATTATTACGGCTGTATTATACAATAAGTTTTGGAATAAAACAAGGAAAAAGCCGGTTTTTTCACGAAAAATCATCCTTTTAAAATAATAGTGCTGAAAAAACGTAATTTTGCTTGCAAAAAAGGACGGAAAATTTTTCCGCCCTTTTTTATTCCACTATTGTTTATACATACTCGGATATGCCGGCTCAAGAACTGTTCCGCCTGTATAATTTTCATAAAGCGTTGCAAGGAGATTTTTGAGGATATCGAAAGAACGCATGCTTCCGATTCCTATAACGTCGATATCGGCGTTATAGACTTTATCTCCTTTTACCGCGGTTTTGTTTTTATAAAGGTCGTTTGTTTCAAGGTCGATAAGATGAAGATCGCTGTTTATAAAAAGAACTTCCGGATCAAAATCTTTCCAGTTTTCTTCCGGGAAGGTATATCCGGTATAAGCTTCCGCAGCATTTTTTATTCCGGCTGCGAAAAGGATTTCATGTTCCATAGTGTCGCCTGTGACCATTATATAATCAAGAGCTCTTACAAATGCGGCCGTTTTCTGTTCACCGGAATAGGCAAGAGCCGAAAGGGCTGAATTATATTTTGTAACGTAGTTCTCTCCCAACGGAACTCCGTCAACGGCGCCTTTGAAGAAAAGTGCGATTTCTTTATAAAGCGAACGGAGCTCATCAAGACTTTCCGGTGCTTTGATATTGATAACGGTTATGTTCATCTGCTGGATTTCGATAAGAATGCTTTCCTCAAATTCCGCGAAAGTGAGGATATATTCCGGAGCGGTTTCCTCTATTTTTTCCATATCCGGAAGGCGCACGGAACCTATTGAAGGATAGTCAGCTGCTCCGGCAAATCCGCAGTATTCCGGAACCGCAACCACTTTTTCCATAAGCTCCATATCAAAAATATATTCCGCAAGAGCCGGCGAAGCAACCGCAACTTTTTCCGGAGCCTTTTCAATTTCGGTTCCGAATACGGTTACAGGCCAGTTTGGGTCAACCGGTTCAAGAACTTCCGGAACTTCGGGAATATTTGCGGGGCCGTCAGGCTCTTTTACTCCAATACCCATAATATCAGAAATCATATCACATCCGCAGAAGGAAAAAACCATAACCGCAGAAAGCAAAAACAAAAGAAGCTTTTTCATGCTGAATATATACCTCCGTAAAAACGGTAAAATACAATAACCTATTGTAATATTATAATAAAAGCTGTCGAATGTCAATTTTTATAAACAAGTTTTGGCCGAAACAGAATAAAACAAGGTTGATTTGCGGAGCATTATGTTATAAACTGTATTTGTAAAAACATACCCTTTTAAGGAGGAAGTTAAAAAATGTTCCCCATAAGCATGATAACCGGCGACCCGCTTTGGAATTCTCTTCCCGCCGCAAAAATAATCAACTATCCCCTCGAAAAAGCAGATTATAAACCCTATGCTCAGGCAAGACTCTGCATTTCCAACGATGATTTTTATATCCAGCTTCTTGCTTTTGAAGTTCAGCCGGAAGAAAAAAGCGTCGTTGGTGCCGCAATCGCTCCTTTTTCCGAAGAGGACGGCGGAAAGCGTTATTTCTGGTTTTCCACCAACCGCGGCGGCGCTTTGGTCTGCAAATTCATTGATGAAAACACCGGAAACGAAACCGACGTTTCCAAAAGCGTTTCCGTAAGGATTTTTACCGGCGAAGACGAACAGGGCGTTTATTGGTGCACAAATTTCACCCTTCCCCTTTCGCTTATCGAAAAACTTTTCGGAAAAAGTTATCTTCTTCCCGGACACAAAATGAGAGGCAATTTCTATAAACTCTGCGACGGAGAAAGACCCCATTATGGAAGTTTTTATCCGGCGGATTTTACCGATATAAATCCTCTCGGAAGCCGTTATTTCGGTGATTTTGAACTTTCGCTTTACTGATTGGAGGAAAATTTATGCCGAGATTTTTTGTTGAAAGCATTGAAAACGATTTTATCGAAATAACCGGCGACGATGCCCGCCACATCGCCCTTTCTCTCCGAATGAAAAAAGGCGAAAATCTTGTTCTCTGCGACGGAAAAGGAAAGGAAGCCGAAGCCGTTATCCGCGAAGCTTTTCCCGAAAGCGTTGTTCTCGATATAACCGAAAGACGAAATTCCATAGCCGAACCGGAAACAGAAGTTATCCTTTATCAGGCTCTCCCGAAATTTGATAAACTTGAATACATAATACAGAAATCCGTTGAACTGGGTGTTTCAAAAATCGTTCCGGTTCTGACCTCAAGATGTATTTCCCGCCCGGACGAAAAAACAATGAAGAAAAAGCTCGAACGCCTCCGCAAAATTTCCGACGAAGCCGCAAAGCAAAGCGGACGCGGAAAACTTCCGGAAGTCGGCGAACTTCTGAGTTTTAAAAATGCGGTGCTCGAAATGGAAAAAGCCGAAACTTCGATTTTCTTTTTTGAGCATGCTGAATATCCTCTCCGTGAAATCATGGAGAAAAGAACCGGCGGAAAAATTGCTATGATGGTCGGTTCCGAAGGCGGTTTTTCCGATGATGAAGCCGCATTTGCCTCCGAGCACGGTGCTTTGATCGCATCTCTCGGTCCGAGGATCCTTCGCTGCGAAACCGCTCCCGTTGCGGCCCTTTCCGCAATTATGTATGCCGCCGGAGAAATGGAGATAAAATGATTTTTCGTAAAATTTTATTATCAGTACTCTGCATAACGCTCATTTTGAGCACAGGGTGCTCAAAAGAACCTTCGGTTTCCGAAAGTTCTTCCGAAAGCAGTTCTTCCAAAATTATAATCACGCCAATCGAACCTTCCGCAAATTCCTCTTCCGAAACTTCTTCTGATTTTCGCGAAGAAACTTCCGCGGCAACTTCTTCCGCTTCCGAACATTCCGAAGAAGAAGAAAATCCGGTAACTTCCGAAACCTCTTCTCTTCCGGAAACAAGTTCCTCCCATGTTGAAGATGTTCCGAAAAAGGATTACGGAACCCTTATCCTTGTTAACCCCTGGAATTATATCCCCGAAGATTATCTTCTCGAAACCGAGCAGGTCCAAGGAAAATACAGCATGGATAAAAAAGCGGCGGAAAGCGCAAGAAATCTTGTTGCGGCCGCAAAGGAAGCCGGTTTTGATATGCGACTTTGCTCCGCTTTCAGAACCGTTGAAAAATCCGCGGAACTTTATAAAAACAAGGTATATCAATATATCGGCTACGGCTATTCCGAAGCGGACGCAAAGGTTGAAGCGGCGAAATGGGTTGCACCTCCCGGAACAAGCGAACACCACACCGGCCTTGCGATGGACCTTGTTTCTTCCGATTACTGGAATTATTACAGCGACCTTGAACACGATTACGAAAAATTCGATTCCTTTAAATGGCTTTATGAACACTGCGCCGAATTTGGTTTTATCCTCCGCTATCCAAAGGATAAACAGGACATAACCGGAATCACCTATGAACCCTGGCACTACCGTTATGTCGGCGTCGAAGCGGCAAAATATATTATGGAAAACGGTCTTTGCCTCGAAGAATATCTTGAAATTATAAAATAACTGTAATAAAAAAACGCACCGAAAAACGGTGCGTTTTTTTATTACAGGCGAATTGGGAGCTTCGCCCTCTTTAGCTAATTAAGGAATCAGCAATAGTTCTCCATGGGGAAGGTGAGGTATTTGTTCTGGTCGAGCTGGTCAACGGTTACAACACCTGCAGGAGCATTGAGAACATCGGGGATGCGGTTTACGATGGTTGCGCAGGTGTGTTCAACGGTTGCGGGTTTAACAACATGGAACTCGGTATCGGGTTCGCCGGTGATTTTCCAGTCGCACATATCGCCGTCATCGGGACCATAAACTTTACCGATGCACTGGGTTTCGATGATCGGGCCCTGGAAGGTTTCGGTGGTAACTACTGCTGCCATACCGATGCAGTTGCCTTTAGGGATAACTTTGCCCATGGTTTCGGAATAAAGGTCGGAATCATAGAAATAAGGAACGCATTTCTGGGTGTTGGATTTAACGGTCCAGCCGAATTTGGAAGCAAGGGATTCGTTGGAAGACCAAACATAGGAAGGTTCGAGA
>JAZUAX010000084.1:0-7286 GCA_045638185.1 Oscillospiraceae bacterium
AAAAGCCGCTGCCGTTGCAGCGGCTTTTTTGTTTTGAAAAATAACTTTTTGTGCAAAACCGCAAAATAACGGCAAAATTTTTTGAAACCTTGTGATATTGTAGAGAAATAGTAAAAGTGATATAATTATTATACATTATAAATAAATATTTTTGGAAAGGCGGGCGATGTCGGATATGAAAAAAATCATAAGCGGCAGAACGACCGCCATTTTTGTTGCCGTCTGCTGGATGGCTTACAGTTTTTCCTATATCGGAAGGCTGAATTTTTCCGCTTCAATGGCGGAAATGACAAATTCCGGAATTCTGATGAAATCCGAAGCCGGCGCAGTTACCACCGGATTTTTCATCTGTTACGGCCTTGGCCAGTTTCTGAGCGGCTGGCTTGGAGATAAAGTTCCGCCGAGATATCTTGTTTTCACCGGTTTGACCTGTTCTTCGCTCATCAACTTTGCAATAAGTTTCGGGCCGCCGGTTGCTCTTATGACTGTTCTCTGGAGCGCAAACGGACTTTCCCAAGCTCTTCTCTGGGCGCCGATCTGCCGAATTGTTTCCGATAGGGTGCACACTTCCAGAAGGCAGAAGGCCTGCACTGCTCTTGCAACAACAATGGCAGGCGGAACGCTTTTTGCATATATTCTTTCCGCGCTGCTTATCAGCGCAAAAGGCTGGAGCGCATCCTTTATCTGCGGTTCCGTCTGTACTTTTGCAGCGGCATTGGTATGGATAATCGTTACCACAAAAATTGAAAAAGATACGGAAAAAACCGGAGAAATTGAGGAAATGCCGGTTCGTATCGATGAAGAAAACGGAGAATCCGTTCCGCATGATGAAATTCCAAGCAATTTTATAAAACTTCTTGCGGTTTCCGGTCTTATGACCCTTGCGGTAGCTTCCGGAGTTCAGGGAATCCTTAAAGACTGTATGTCCACCTGGGTTCCTACTTTCATCAGCGATATGTTTGAGATGAATTCGGTTGTGTCTATTCTTACAGGAACACTTCTTCCTGTTTTCGGACTTTTCGGACCGTATCTTGCAAACAGGATAATGGTGAAAACAAGGGATGAACTTTCCTCTCTGTTTATCTTGTTTATAATTTCTTCCGTTGCACTTTCGCTTCTTGCTCTTTTCGGAAGATTTTCCATAGTTGTTTCGATCGTTGCCCTTGCGGTAACCTATGCCTGTTCCCTCGGACAGAATATGTTTATTGTCGGTACAATTCCTATGTATTTCCATAATGTAGGAAAAGTTTCTATGATAACAGGAACGCTGAATGCCGTTTCGTATCTGAGCACCGCCGTGCTCAGCTGGATAACCGGCGCTCTTGTTGACGGAGCGGGTTGGGGAATAGTAATGACCCTTTGGCTTATTCTTTCCTGCGTTGCGGCTGTTTCGGTAATTTTTGCAAAACGCAGATGGAACAAATTCAGAAGAAATCTTTTCTGATAAATTTCCAAAAAAATTCAAAATTATCCTTGACAATGGCGGTTTTGTGTGGTATCATATAACACGCGTTGAAAACCGCATTTGCGTTGCTAGCTCAGTTGGATAGAGTGACTGACTACGAATCAGTAGGCCAGGGGTTCGAGTCCCTTGCAGCGCACCATAAAAAAGCGACAGACTTTTGTCTGTCGCTTTTTTTGTTTTGTTCAAAAAGGACTCGAACCCCCGAATGGGACGAAGGCGTTAAAAAAACGACCCTGTGGGTCGTTTTTAGCCTGAGAGATTTGCGAGTATTCGAGCAAATCAGTAAGATTTTGCGTAGCAAAAGCTTATTCGAGTCCCTTGCAGCGCACCATTAAAACCGGAACGACTTTTGTTGTTCCGGTTTTTTGTTTTGTCAAAAAATATGACTTAAACCAGAGACTTTTTAAAAAAGAAAAATATTCACCAGGTTTTTATGTGTTTTATTATATAAAAAACAATTATTTTAAAAAAATCTCAAAAAACTTTGTTTTACCTATTGACTTTATCACAGTAAAGTGTTACTATGATACCACAGTAAAACAACGGAGGAGAAGAAAGATGGCTAAAATATGGCAACGCCCTTCAGAAATCAAGCGACACCGACATTGATACTTTTAATTAAAAATGTAATAAAATATCAATTATAAAAACTTGAATTTTTGGAGGAACTTAAAATGAAAAAACTTATCGCTGTTATACTTGCTCTCGTATTTGTACTTTCTCTTTCTGCATGCGGCGCAGCAGAAACTGCTTCCGACCTCGAATATGTTGAAAAAAACGGAAAAATCGTAGTCGGTATCACCGATTTTGCTCCGATGGACTATGAAGATGAAAATGGCGAATGGATCGGTTTCGATGCAGATATGGCAAGAGAATTTGCTGAATATCTTGGCGTTGATGTCGAATTCATCGTAATCGATTGGGATAACAAAATTTTCGAACTTGAAAACAAGAGCATCGACGTTGTTTGGAACGGTATGACTCTTACCGATAAAGTTAAAGAAGCAATGGGAACTTCCGATCCTTATTGCAAAAACGCACAGGTTGTTGTAGTTAATGCAGCTGTTGCTGATCAATATCAGGATGAAGCTTCTCTTGCAGATCTTGCTTTCGCAGTTGAAGCAGGTTCCGCAGGTAAAGAAACCGTTGAAGCTCTTGGCCTCAATTTTACCGAAGTCGCTTATCAGAGCGATGCTCTTATGGAAGTTGCAGCAGGAACCTCCGATGCATGCGTAATCGACCTTCTTATGGCAGGCGCAATGATCGGTGAAGGTACCGGCTACCCGGATCTTACCTATACCGTTTCTCTTACCAGCGAAGAATATGTAGTTGGATTCAGAAAAGGCAGTGACCTTGTTGAAAAATTCAATCAGTTCTGGGCAGATGCTTCCGCAGAAGGAACCGTTCTTGAAACTGCAAAACTTTACGGAGTACAGGAATCCGTAATTCTTAAATAATTTATAAAACCCCTTTCATACAAAGCAATAGTACCAAAGACAGGGAACATCGTTTTTCGGTGTTCCCTGCCTTGGTGAATAGATGAGGTTAGAATGTTTGATTTTTCTTTTCTTTCTCAACTGGATTGGGACCAGATAAGAGAGGTTTTGATTTCTCTCAATACTGGATTTATAAAATCTCTTGAAATATTCTTTCTTACCCTTTTGGGTTCGCTTCCGTTGGGACTTGTTATAGCTTTTGGTTCCATGAGCAACGTTGGAATAATCCGGTGGTTCAACAAATTTCTTGTTTGGGTAATCCGTGGAACCCCTCTTATGCTCCAGCTTATCATAATCTATTACGGTCCCGGAATTATTCTTGGAAACAACTGGTGGGGAAGCGGTTCAACCGGCCGTTTTATCGCGGCAATGATTGCTTTTATTCTTAACTATGCCTGCTATTTTTCCGAAATTTACCGCGGTGGAATTGAAGGAATTCCGAAAGGGCAGTATGAAGCTGGCGAAGTTCTTGGTATGACAAAAGGCCAGATCTTTTTCAAAGTTGTACTCCTTCAGGTTATAAAACGCATTATCCCGCCTATTGGAAACGAAGTCATCACTCTTGTTAAAGATACTTCTCTTGTGCGTGTAATTGCGGTTTATGAACTTATGTGGGACGGACAGAATTTTATAAAATCCGAAGGAATCATCTGGCCTATGCTCTTCACAGGTGTTTATTATCTGCTTTTCAGCGGACTTCTTACAATTTTCCTTAGCTGGCTTGAAAAGAAAATGGATTATTTTAAGGTGTAAAAAATGGCTATTCTTGAAGTAAAAAACTTAAAAAAAAGCTTCGGTGAACTTGAAGTTCTTAAAGGAATCGATTTTTCTCTTGAAAAAGGCGACGTAATGGCGGTAATAGGTTCTTCCGGAAACGGAAAAACAACCCTTTTGCGCTGCATAAATTTCCTTGAAACCCCAAACGAAGGTGAAATTATAGTAAACGGAGAAACACTTTTTGATGCTTCGCAAAAGGATAATTCAAGCGAAAGCGATATCCGTAAAAAACGTCTTCATTTCGGACTTGTTTTCCAGAACTTCAACCTCTTTCCGCAATATACCGTTCTTGGAAACGTAATGCTTGCGAAAGAACTTCTTGAAAAAGAACGCCCGGATTATAAGCAGAACAAAAAACAGATAAAAGCGGAAATCGAAGCGGAAGCAAGAAAACTTCTTGCGGAAGTAGGTCTTTCGGATAAGCTGGATTTTTATCCTCATCAGCTTTCCGGCGGTCAGCAGCAGCGTGTTGCCATTGCAAGAGCTCTTGCACTTAAACCGGACATTCTTTGTTTCGATGAACCGACTTCTGCGCTCGATCCGGAACTTACCGGCGAGGTTTTGAAGGTTATAAAATCCCTTGCGGACAGCAACATGACCATGATAGTTGTAACCCACGAAATGAGCTTTGCAAAAGACGTTGCGAACAAAATCATCTTTATGGACGAAGGAAAAATTCTTGAAAAAGGTTCGCCCGAAGATATCTTTGAAAATCCGAAACATGAAAGAGTCCGCGAATTTATCGGCGGAATCGGCAAAATTTAACAAAATAAAAAAAGAGGCTCAAGGGGCCTCTTTTTTATATTCAGATATTTTAGTTTATGAGTCTATTTCTTTTCCGCAGTGGTGACAGAATTTACCTTCGTTTCTGCCGAGTCTTTTTTTGCAATGGGGGCATCTGTTATAGAGATAATCGGGAATAAGACAGGAAAGAGCGATGATAAAACCAATTATCAAAAAAGGATCCCACAAATATCCGGCCAGCATGATAATAAAACCCACAACAAAAATCAGATCTCTCAGATTCTGGGCTTTTTTATGATTCATAATTATCCCCCCAGAGTGAATTTGTGTTTATCTTTGTATTTTTAATATAACAGAAAAATTATCCCATTGCAAGAAAAAACTTATAGCGAGACTCCTTATAAAATAGTGTTAGCTGCATTGAAAATTCAATAAATTAGTGGTAATATTAAAGACGGATAAAATTCGCCGATTTTTCGGCAAAAGGAGTGAAAATAATGAAACGTGATGAAAGAAATCTCAGTATGCTCACGGATTTTTATGAGCTCACAATGATGAACGGATACCTTGAAAAAGGTATGGGCGATACTGTTGCGGTTTTTGACGTATTCTTCCGCACTATTCCGGATAACGGAGGTTTTGCGATTTTTGCAGGACTTGAACAGCTTATCGATTATCTCAAAAACCTCAGCTTCACCGAAGAAGATATCGATTATCTTCGTTCAAAAAACTGCTTTTCCGAAACTTTTCTTGATTATCTCCGCAATTTTAAATTTGCCTGCGATGTATGGTGCGTTCCGGAGGGAACTCCGATTTTCCCCCGCGAACCCATTATGGTAATCAAAGGACCGGCTATCCAGGCACAGTTTATCGAAACCGTAGTTCTTCTTATTGCCAACCACCAGAGCCTTATTGCAACCAAAGCAAACAGGATCGTTCGCGCAGCGCAGGGCAGACCTGTTATGGAATTCGGTTCCAGAAGAGCGCAGAACGCAGACGCTGCGGTTCTCGGGGCAAGAGCAGCATATATCGGTGGTGTTGGCGCAACCGCATGCGCAATGGCAGACAGAGATTATGGGGTTCCAGCAGTTGGAACCATGGCACACAGCTGGGTCCAGCTCATGGGTTCCGAATACGAAGCTTTCAAAGCTTATGCTGAAACTTATCCCAACAACTGCACCCTCCTTGTGGATACCTATAACGTACTCAAATCCGGAGTTCCGAACGCAATAAAAGTTTTTGACGAAGTTCTCAAACCTCTCGGAGTCCGTCCGAAAGGCATCAGAATCGATTCCGGCGATATCGCTTATCTTTCCGTAAAAGCAAGAAAAATGCTTGATGATGCAGGATATCCCGATTGCGGAATCGTTGCTTCCAACTCTCTTGATGAATATATCATCCGCGATCTTATTATCCAGGGCGCTTCCATCAACAGCTTTGGTGTTGGCGAAAACCTTATCACCGCGAAGAGCGACCCGGTTTTCGGCTGTGTTTATAAACTTGCAGCAGTTGAACGCGAAGGAGAACTTAAACCGGTTATTAAAATCAGCGAATCCGTAGGTAAAATCACCATTCCGGATTTCAAGACTTTCTACCGCTTCTATTCCAAAGAAAACGGAAAAGCCGTTGCAGACTATATCACCCTTTATAACGAGGAAGCACCTGACACCGAAGAAGATATTGAGATTTTCGATCCCCAGGCAACCTGGAAGAAAAAGACCCTTTCCAACGTTGTTGCAAAACAGATGCTTGTTCCGATTTTTGAAAAGGGAGAATGCATTTACGAATCTCCTTCGATTCAGGAAATCCGCAGATACTGCGCAGAGCAGGTTGATACTCTTTGGGAAGAAATGAAGCGTTTTGAATATCCTCATAAATATTACGTTGACCTTTCCCCGAAACTCTGGAAAATCCAGAATGATCTTCTCACCGAAATGAACGGAAAATGGTAATAAAAAAGCCGTGCTCGAAATGAGCACGGCTTTTCTTTTTTTGAGCACGAAGCTTATTCGGTTACGCCTACGCTGGAAGTTTCGGGCATTGTGGAACCGCCGTCGATAACGATTCCCTGGCCGGTGATGTAGCTGGATTCATCGGAAGCAAGGAATGCGGCAAGTTCGCCAAGTTCTTCAATGGTGCCAAGACGTCCCATAGGGATTCCTGCGCCGATTCCGCTGATTACACTTTCGGGGTCAGAAGCATTGGAAGCTTCGGCGATTCCTTCAACCATGGGAGTCATGATATATCCGGGCTGAATTGCGTTTACGCGGATTCCGTAGGGAACCATTTCTGCTGCAAGACCTTTGGTGAAGCCCATAAGAGCTGCTTTTGTGGTTGCGTAAGCAACTTCGCCCGGGTCTGCAACAAGAGGACCGGTTACGGAAGAAAGGTTTACGATTGCGCCTTTTTTCTTTTCCATCATAGTGGGAACAACAGCTTTTGCCATGTTCCAGGAACCTTTGATATTGATATCGAAATGTGCGTCGCGGAGTTTGTCGTCGGTGTTCATAAAGGTATCGAGCCATGCGATTCCGGCGTTGTTGACGAGGATATCAACAGTGCCGAATTTTTCGATAACGTCGGCAACGTTTGCTTTGATAGCTTCGTTGTCGCGGACATCGCAGAGATAACCGAGAACGTCATAGCCCTCTGCTTTGAAGGATTCGGCAACTTCGGTAACTTTTTCGCTGTAATCGAAAATTGCGACCTTTGCGCCATATTTAAGGAAAACTTTTACGATTCCAAGTCCGTTTCCCATTGCGCCGCCGGTTACGATTGCAACTTTGTTTTCAAGTTTCATAGGA
>JAZUAX010000085.1:0-2251 GCA_045638185.1 Oscillospiraceae bacterium
ATATTGGGGATGCGATCTTCAGACCGAACATGAACGTTACCTCACCGAGCAAGTTTATAAAGCTCCGATTTTCGTAAGCAACTATCCGAAAGAGATCAAAGCGTTCTATATGCGCCAGAACGACGACGGAAAAACCGTTGCCGCTGCTGACCTTCTTGTTCCCGGCGTTGGTGAAATCGTCGGCGGAAGCCAGAGAGAAGAACGCATCGATGTTCTTATCGACAGAATCAACGAGCTTGGTCTCAAAGAAGAAGATTACAGCTGGTATCTTGACCTTCGCCGTTACGGCGGCTGCAAACATGCAGGCTATGGTCTCGGTTTTGAACGTATCATCATGTACCTTACCGGTATCCAGAATATCCGCGACGTTCTCCCCTTCCCGAGAACTACCGGTTCCGCAGAATTCTAATAGCAAAACAAAAGCCGGAAGGAAAATCCTTCCGGCTTTTTGTATAGGTAATTTTATGAAAACCATAATCACCATCCAGCACACAGAATCCGTTCATCACACCAACGGAATGGTCGGTTCTGTAAATGATTGGCCTCTTTCCGAAAAAGGAATTGAGCAGGCTGAAAACATCGGCAAAAATCTTTCCAAGGAACTTTCCACAGAATATAAAATTTATTCTTCCGACCTTTCAAGAGCGGCACAAACTGCCGAAATCGTTGGAAAACATCTTGAAAAAAAACCTGTTTTCAAAATTGAACTCCGTGAAAGAGACCTTGGCGAAGCGGTTG
This sequence comes from Oscillospiraceae bacterium, assembly GCA_045638185.1. GTDB lineage: Bacteria > Bacillota > Clostridia > Oscillospirales > Ruminococcaceae > UMGS1668. The sequence continues at coordinate 739 of JAZUAX010000085.1, forward strand.
GGCATTCCGTCCGCTGGCTTAAAGAGCATATGGAAAAACCAGAAAGAACTGTTGACGACAGACTTTTCCCTTCCGCGGAAAGCAGAAGAGATGAGTGGAATCGCCTTAAACCTTTTTTTGATGAAATAGCTTCAAACTCCGAAGAACATATAATAATTGTTTCCCACGGTGATTTGTTAAGCGTTTTTAACGCAATGTGGCTTGGTCTGCCGGTGGAATCCCTTGAAAAAACAGAACTTTTCGGCGTTTCCGGCGGAGTTTCTTTCCTTTTTGAAAATTCCGAAGGAAAACGTTTTATCAAAAAACTCAGCGATACTTCATATATGAAATAAAGAGGTGACACCATGAAAAATTATTCCGAAATGACCCGCGAAGAACTTCTTTTTGAAAAAGAATCCACCGAAAAAAGATATTACGAGAAAAAAGCTCTCGGTTTAAAGCTTGATATTTCCCGCGGAAAACCTTCCCCGGAACAGCTTGCACTTTCCCTTCCGATGCTTGATCTTATTAACAGCGAAACCGAAAATTTCAAATGCGAAAACGGTTTTGATATCCGAAACTACGGCGTTGTTGACGGAATTCCGGAATGCCGCCGCCTTTTCGGCGAAATTCTTGATGCTCCGGCAGAAAACGTTATCGTCACCGGAAACAGTTCTCTGAATCTTTTCTATGACCTTATTGCACATGCCATGTGCCACGGTCTTCCCGGCGGAAAAGCTCCCTGGTGCGAATGTAAAGAACGCAAACTTCTTTGCCCTGCTCCCGGTTATGACAGACATTTTGCCGTTGGTGAACTTTTTGGTTTTGAACTCATTACCGTTCCGATGAATTCTGACGGACCGGATATGGATATGGTCGAGGAACTTATCAAAGACGAAAACATAAAAGGCATCATCTGCGTTCCCAAATATTCCAACCCCCAGGGAATCTCCTATTCCGCCGAGGTTGTCGAACGTTTTGCAAAGCTTTCCCCCGCCGCAAGCGATTTCCGTATTTTCTGGGACAATGCTTATGTTGTTCATCACCTTGATTTTGACGGTGAAATCGATGAGATTCCTTCTCTCCTTCGCCTTGCAAAAGAAAACGGAAACGAGGATATGGTCTATATGCTCGGTTCCACCAGCAAGGTTACATTCCCCACCGCAGGACTTGCAGCAGTTGCTTCTTCCGACGCAAACACTGCGGATTTCAAGCGTACTCTTTCCTTCCAGAACATCGGTCCGGATAAGATAAACCAGATGCGCCACGTTCTTTTCTTTAAAAATCTCGAAGGTGTGCTCAGCCATATGAGAAAACAGGCTGAAATAATCCGCCCCAAATTCGAAACTGTGCTAAAAGTTCTGGGCGAAGAACTCTCCGAATCCGGAATTGCAGTCTGGAACACTCCGAAAGGCGGATATTTTGTTTCCGCAGAACTTATGGAAGGCACCGCAAAGCGCACCGTTGCTCTTTGTAAGGAAGCGGGTCTTGTTTTAACCGGTGCGGGCGCTGTTTATCCTTACGGCAAAGACCC
>JAZUAX010000086.1:0-11183 GCA_045638185.1 Oscillospiraceae bacterium
TATCCCCCGAATTTACGCCATAATAATTATATATAAAAATAAAGGTTAAATCAATAGCCATTTTATGCGGCGTTTTTTTTAAAAAAACGCCGTTTTTTTAAGTTTTAATGACTTTCTCCGCTTTTTGTTTCAGCCCTTCGGCAAAATTAACGAAAAGGGCTTTTTGCGGTTTTGTCAAAAAAGGCAAATTAAGAAAAAAGAGAGCTTTTAAAATTAAAAAATTCTAAAAGCTCCTCTTACGGTTTTTATTATTACATAAAACGCCCTGCGGTTTTTCTGATTTCTTTCTCAAACATTTCAACAAACTCTTCCTCGCCGGGATAATGGTTTGCGTCAAGATCCGAATCTATTTCGTTGATTCTCAACAGTGAATCATGAGCGCCTTCCCATTTTTTCTCAGCTCTTTTGTTGATTTTCTCTTCCTCTTTTTCGCAAAGTTTTAATTTCTCTTTAAGGTTATTTTCGCTGACAACAAGGTTATGCATTTCTTCTTCGAGTTTCTTCTTCTCTTTTTTCTGGAAGAAATTAAGTCCTATGCTGCGGTTCCAGGCTCTGTTGTAGCAATCTCTTACCCCGGAAATCTCCGAACAGATTTTTTCGGCTTCCTGCTTTGCGATTTCGGCCTTGTCCAGAAGTTCGTTGTATTCGTCGACTATCTCACAAAGGGAATTTCTTTCTGCGATAAGTTTTTTTAATTTTTTACTGTGTTCTTCCCAATATTGGCTCGTAATTTCTTTTTGTTTGTCTCCGATAATTTCCTCAAGCACTTTAAGATGTTTTAAAATATCACTTTCTTCACAAAGGAAATCAAACACACTGTAGGCCCTTTCCGCAACCATTTTTGAATACAGTGCATTTTCGGTACACACAAGAATAGTTTGAAGAAACAGAGCAATACTTGTATCCAGCTTTTTATGCAACCACTTTTTATTATCCGTATATTCTTTAAAGCTGAATTCGAAATAGAGGCTTGCACGGTAATACGCACCCAAAAAAACTGTTATAAATTTATTAAAAGCATAAATTCTGTCTTTTTCAGGTTCGTTTTCATATATAAGAAAAATAATATTTTTATAACACGTTTCAGCATTTTTCAGACTCATCACCGCATTGAGAAAGCCCATATTATAAAGAATTTCGCAGCCTCTTTCGAGCCATTCTTCCCATCCGATTTCTTCCTCTTTCTGTTCTTCCGGCTTCGGAACAGGTTTTTCCTCTTTCGGTGCGGGTGCGGAAACAACAGGTGCCGGCTTAGGAACAGTTTTTTCGTATCTTTTGCCGCAGTAATAACATTCATAATAACCGCCGCGGTCGGTAAGATCTCCGCCGCAGTTTCTGCAAGTCAGTTCCATAATAATTTATCCTTCTTTTTCCGCCATGAGGAACTTGAATCTCCCGATTATCTGATGAAAAACCTCATCGGTATATTCGGTTATTTCCTCTGTTCCGAAAAGGCTTTCGAGCCCGAGGGCGCGGACAAATTCATCCGCCTTTTTTGCATATCTTTGAACGGTGTATTTTTTAAGGTGGAAAGCATCCTTGAATTCCTGTTCGGAAAGACCGGGGACTTCGTTTTTATAAAAACGTTCCAAACCTTCGACGTAATATTTCATATCGTCCATCGCACCGAGGAGAATTCTTATATCGTCGGGGCCCATTTTATCAAACCAGGGGGTTATGTTTTTTTCTAATCTGTAAACCATTAAATCGCCAGCTTTCCGCTATTTTATAATTTAAGTATAGCACACAGCATTATTAAAACACAACTTTTTTAAGCGCAAATAATAGCCTTTGGCGATTGTTTACACTCCGTTAATTGACAATACTATATATTAGAGGTAAAATATATAATAGAATAATATGCTATTAAACCCAAAAGGAGATTTTTTAATGGGATTTCTTGATAAGATTTTCGGAAACTATTCTCAGAAAGAACTTAAAAGAATAGATCCGATCGTTAAAAAAGTTCTTGACCTTGAAGAAACTTACCGCGCTATGAGCGAAGAAGAACTTAAGGGACAGACCGCCGCTCTCAAAGCAAGACTTGCAAACGGCGAAACTCTTGATGATATCCTTCCGGAAGCTTTTGCAGCCTGCCGCGAACCTTGCGACCGTGTTCTTGAAATGAGACCTTATCCGGTACAGATAATCGGCGGTATTATTCTTCACCAGGGAAGAATTGCCGAAATGAAAACCGGCGAAGGCAAAACCCTTGTTGAAACTCTTCCCGCATATCTCAACGCACTTGCCGGCGAAGGCGTTCATATCGTAACCGTTAACGATTACCTTGCAAAGCGCGACAGCGAATGGATGGGTAAAGTTTTTGCATATATGGGTCTTACCGTTGGCCTTGTTATCCATGGAGTTTCCAACGAGGACAGAAGAGCCGCTTATGCCGCAGATATCACTTACGGCACAAACAACGAATTCGGCTTCGACTATCTCCGCGACAACATGGTAACCTATAAGGAAAACCTCGTTCAGCGCGGTTTTGCATATTCCATTGTTGACGAAGTTGACTCCATCCTCATCGACGAGGCAAGAACTCCTCTTATCATTTCCGGCCGCGGCGACCGTTCCAGCGATCTTTATCAGAAGGCAAACCGCTTTGCAAAAACCCTTACCGCTATCCGTGTTAAGGAACACGATTCCAAAGAGGAAGTTGATACTCTCGAAGCGGACTATATCATTGACGAAAAAGCTCACAGCGCAACCATAACTCCCCGCGGCGCAAGAAAAGCGGAGGAATATTTCAGCGTTGAAAACATAAACGATGCGGATAACATGACCCTTCTTCACCACATCAACCAGGCGATCAAGGCTCACGGCGTTATGAAACGCGACACCGATTACGTTGTTAAAGACGGCGAAGTTATCATTGTTGATGAATTCACCGGACGTCTTATGATCGGCAGACGCTACAGCGAAGGACTTCACCAGGCAATTGAAGCCAAGGAAGGCGTTACCGTTGCAAGAGAAAACAAAACCCTTGCAACAATCACATTCCAGAACTACTTCCGCATGTATAAAAAACTTTCCGGTATGACCGGTACCGCAATGACCGAAAGCGACGAATTCCGCGAAATCTACGGCCTCGACGTTGTTGAGATTCCCACCAACAAACCGGTTATCCGTAACGATATGCCCGACGTTGTTTATAAAAACGAAAGGGGCAAATTCAGTGCAGTTATCGACGAAATTGTTGAAGCACATGCAAAAAATCAGCCCGTTCTTGTGGGTACCGTTACCATTGAAAAATCCGAACTTCTGAGCCACATGCTCAAACGCCGCGGAGTTCCGCACAACGTGCTCAACGCAAAACACCACGATAAGGAAGCGGAGATCGTTTCCCAGGCAGGTACCCCCGGCGCAGTTACCATTGCAACCAACATGGCCGGCCGAGGCACCGATATCATGCTCGGAGGCAACGCTGAATTCCTTGCAAAAGCCGAAATGAGAAAACTTGGCTATGAGGAAGAAATGATCAATGCCGCAACCGCATATTTTGAAACCGGAGCAGAGGATATCCTTGCCGCCAGAGCACATTATTCCGAACTTCTCCATAAATTCAAGGCAGAAATTGCCCCCAAGGCTGAAGAGGTAAGAAACGCAGGCGGTCTTTATATCATCGGTACCGAACGCCACGAATCCAGACGTATCGACAACCAGCTCCGCGGACGTGCGGGACGTCAGGGTGACCCGGGCAAAACCCGTTTCTTCATTTCCCTTGAAGATGACCTTATGCGTCTTTTCGGCGGAAACAGGATTCAGGGAATTATGGACACCCTTAAAATCGATGAAGATGTTCCCGTTGATGCAAAAATGCTCAGCGGTTCCATTGAAGGCGCACAGAAAAAGGTTGAGGGCAGAAACTTCGAAACCCGTAAGAGCGTTCTCCGCTTTGACGATGTTATGAACCAGCAAAGAGAAATCATTTACGGTCAGCGCGGAAAAGTTCTTGAAGGCGAGGATATCAGCGAATCCATCGCAAACATGCGCCGCGAATCTGTTGAAAAAACCGTTGATATCTATCTTGCTAACGACGAAACCAAGGAAGATTGGAACCTTGACGGTCTCCGCGATTATTATCTTGGCTGGCTTCTTACCGACGGCGACCTTCGCTTCACCAAAGAGGAATTCGATAAAATCACAAAAGAGGACGTTACCGAAATTCTCCGCGGCAGAATGGAAGAAGTTTATTCCAAACGTGAAGAACAGTTCACCCCCGAAATCATGCGCGAACTCGAACGCGTTGCGCTTCTCCGCAACGTTGACCTTAAATGGATGGATCATATCGACGCAATGAGCGACCTTAAGCAAGGAATTTATCTCCGCAGCTACGCTCAGCATGACCCTGTTGTTGAATACAGAATCGAAGGTTTCGATATGTTCGACCAGATGATCGAAGCTATCCGCGAAGACACTGTTAAGATGCTTATGACCGTAAGGATAAAAGCTGCTCCCCAGAGAGAACAGGTCGCCGTTCCGGTTGAATCTGCCGGCGACGGAAGTGTTTCCGCAACCGTTGTTAAAAAGAACAAAGTCGGAAGAAACGACCCCTGCCCCTGCGGCAGCGGTAAAAAATATAAACATTGCTGCGGTAAATAATTATGACGGAACTTAACCTTGTTCTTGTTGAACCCCAGATTCCCCAGAACACCGGCAACATTGCAAGAACCTGCGCCGTTACCGGCGCGCGTTTACATATAATCCGCCCCATGGGTTTTGTTATCGATGATAAAAAGCTCAAAAGGGCAGGGCTGGATTACTGGGACAAGCTGGATATAACTTTTTACGATAATCTTGAGGATTTTTTCTCGAAAAACACCGGTGATTTTTATTATTTCACCACAAAAGGGCTTCACCGCCACAGCGACATTTCCTATCCGGACGGCTGCTATCTCTTTTTCGGAAGGGAAGACGCCGGCCTTCCGGAAAGTCTTCTTTTTGAAAACCCGGGAACCGCTGTGCGAATCCCGATGAAGCCAACTTTGCGCAGCCTTAATCTTTCAAATTCCGTTGCCATTGCGGCCTATGAGGTCCTTCGCCAATGGGATTATCCGGATCTTCAGTTTAAGGGCGAGCTCCGGGATTTTGATTGGGCAGATGCGGGCATAGGACAGATTTAAAAATTTTCTCCATTGAGGGGAAGGCTTATTAAACAGAAAGGGGCGGGCAACCATTTCCGGCGACAACACTTTACAAAAACTTATGGGCGCGATGCGCAAAGCAATTGAAGATTACCACATGATTGAAAACGGTGACAGAATTGCGGTCGGTGTTTCCGGCGGAAAGGATTCGGTTTCGCTTCTTATCGGTCTTGCGGGGCTTCGCAGATTTATCGGAATCGATTACGAAGTTGTTGCGGTTTGTCTTGACCCTCAATTCGGCGGCGAACCGAACGATTTTTCCGAAATTGAAAAACTTTGCGAACGCATCAACGTAAAGCTCGATCTTCGAAGAACACATATCGGAGAAGTTATTTTTGAGGACAGAAAGGAAAAGAACCCCTGTTCCCTTTGCGCAAGAATGCGCCGCGGACTTCTTCACGACGTTGCGAAAGAACACGGCTGCAACAAAATGGCCCTTGGCCATAACTTTGAGGATGCCGTTGAAACTTTTATGATGAACCTTTTTGACGAAGGCCGAATCGGATGTTTTTCTCCTGTGACCTGGCTTTCGAGAAAGGAGATCACCGTGATCCGTCCGCTTATTTATTGCCACGAGGACGAAATTGTTAAAATTGCGAACCACGAAAATTTCCCGATTGTCAAAAGCCGCTGCCCTGCGGACAAACATACGGAACGTGAGCATGTGAAAAATCTTATCTGGCGTCTTGAGCACGAAGAAGGTTACGATTGCCTTCCGAATAAGCTTCTGGGTGCGATCCAACGCGGAAATGTCTGCGGTTGGGGACTTGAGGGCGACGATTCCGCGGAAAGATACGCAAAAATCTAAGCCTTCTCTTTGAAGATAAGATAGCAAAACCGAAGGTTTTGACAAATGGGGTGTCTTTTTATTCGATGCTGCTTTCGCGGCTGCACCTCATCACGAAAGGCGGTGCTCAATTTGGAAAACAAACCGAAAGTTTTTATGGTTTCCGGAATTTCCGGAAGCGGAAAAACTGTTTTTTCAAAAAAACTTGAACTTTCCGGCGTTCCGAGAATTTCCATGGATGAGGAGCTCTGGCCGGATTACTACGTTTATCCGGGTCTGCTTTCGGACGAGCATCTGGATTTTCTCTATAAACAGGCAACCGAAAGGATTTTTGCCAGAATCCGCAACTTTTGCGCCGAGGGCAAAAGCTGCAGCGTGGATATGCCCTTCTGCAAGCTTGCTCAGCGGGAAGCTTTTCGTGCTCATGTTGAAAATTGCGGCGGAGAGCCGGTTCTTCTTTGGATAAACACCGATTTACCTGTGCTCAAAGAAAGACTTTCCGACAGAACAGGCAAAAACGGACCGAATAATCTCCCTGTTTCCGAAGCGGAAATCGAAATGTATTGGCGCGGTTTTGAAAGACCGGCCGATGAGGAACATATTGAAATCGACGGAAACAAGGATTTTGACCTTGATAAAATTTTAAAGATGATATAAAAGAAAAGACGGGCTCCTTTCGGTGCTCGTCTTTTTTTAAATGCAATCTTCGAATTTTGTTTCTCTGTCCGGAAAAAATTCAAATTCCGAAAGTTCCGGAAAGAATTCTGTGACCCGCTCCGGTTTTTCGATAAGCAGAAGCTTTTTCGCTTTTGAAAGGCGCTTTATCCGGTATTCGAGTTTTCGGGCACCGGTTTCGCTTTCGGTTTTCCAAAGGGCGGCAAGGCCGCAGATTTTGTGGCTTCTGGTATATTTTGCGGCGGATTTAAGGCCATGATAATGAACATATATCCGATGCTTTATATCGTCGGTAAAACCGGTATAAAGCGAATTATCCTCGCAGAGAAGGATATATACCCAGAACATCAGATATCGAGAACAGCAAGAACGTTGTTATCTTCGTTGGGTTCGCCAACAACAAAGCCTGCATTTTTGAAAAGTCTGTTTGCTCTTCCGTTATCAAGGGAATATGCTGCGCAGAGTTTTTTTGCTTCGCCAAGGGGCATTTCTTTTACGATTTTGATTGCTTCCTGGAGAGCGGCGGTGCCGTAGCCCATTTTCTGGCAGTTTGCATCGGTCATGATTCTCCAGATGCAATAGAAAGGTTCGGGAAGATCTTCATCGCCTTCTTCTGCGTAACCGATCATAAGGAAGCCGACCATGTTGTCCTGTTCAGCGTCATAAACGCCGTAAGGCATCGGAACAACGGGGCCGGAGGTCATTGCAACATAAGCTTCTGCAAGGGAGCACATGTTTTCTGCGATAAAATCCTGCTGTTCTTCGCGAACATCAAGGCTTATGCAATCTTCAAAGTTTTCTTCGGTAATGGGTCTGAGTTCTACCATTTTTAAAGCACCTCTTATTTTTATTTTTTCGGGGTTTCAAGAATATATACATCGACACGGCGAAGGCCGTTGAGTACACATTCGTAATAAGTGTCGTAATAAAGGTCCACAAAGTTTTTTCCGGAAAGCATTGCTCCGCCGGTATCTGCCGCAAGGGCATAGCCATAGACAAAACCTGTGTCCTTATAATGAGCTACGATCCACATTTTTGTTCCGTAAGGAATAACTTTGGGATCCACCGCAACATAACCCACCTGGGCAAGTCTTCCGGTGGCGGTTCCCGCTCCGTAAGGAGCATAATAACCGGTTGCGCGAACGTTTTCGTAAACTTTTTCATAGGTTGTCGGAATTCCGTTCACAATTTCGAATCCGTAATCCAGCGGGGAAATTGCGCTTCCGTCACCCACAAGATAGATATCGTTTACGGGCCTTTTGATGATCTCTTCGGAAACAAGTTCTTTTTCGTGATATACCCCATCAACAACCTTTTGTTCATAGGTTTTAAGAAGGGTTCCGTTTTTTCCGTAGGAAATTATAACCGGTCTGCTGCTGGTCATAAGAGAAGTTCCTCTTACTGTTTCTCCCCTCTGGATCGTTTCTTCCTCGGTGGTTACGATATAATCGACCCTGGTGAGTTTTATATCGTCCCCTTCTTCAAGTTTTTTTGTTTCCTCAAAGTTTAAAAGATCGTGTTCCCGAATTTCGAGACCGGAAACTTCCAGCGCATCGGAAACAGTATCGCCGTTTGCAAGGGTGATATGATATTTCAGCTTATCAGCGGTTATCTCAACATTAACCGCTCTTTGAATCCTGATCTCCGCTTCGTTTTTTCCAAGTTCGCCGAAGAATCCGCCTTTTCCGAAACCGGTTATTGTAACTCTGTCTTTGGGCTGCACCTCAACTCCAAGTTCTTCAAGAATTCGGTAAGGGTACGCAATTATTGTTACAATTTCCTGTTTTTTTCCGTCGATATCAACGGTGACTTTTTTAATTCTTGAAGCGGACCAAAGCATTACAAACGCCAGAAGGAGCATGATAAATGCAATTATCAGATGGCGCGGACGGAGCTTTGATACAAGGACTTCTGCTTTTGAAAGGATTTTTTGCATAAAGTCCCTCCTTTTCAACAAAGCCTATTATATTAAAAAATGGCTTAATTGTCAAATTTTTCCCCACTCGGGCCGTTTTTTCGCCCCTTTGGCAGGGGTTTTTGTGCTTTTTTTGATGAAATCCGGCGGATAATATCAGCCCCTTCAGCAGAGGTTTTTGCATTGACGGTTAGGAGAAATATTGGTATAATTTATCCAGATATATTTTTATGAAAAGGATTTACCCTATGGAACATAAATGCAAATGTAAAAACGGCGGAAGGGGACATAATTTTATTCCTGACCGCATCACCGTTACCGGAGAAGGCGGAAAGGAAATTTCCAACCGCGACCTTGTCTGCCACCACTGTGTATATAAAAAACGCGGTGACACTTCTTCCTGCCTGCGTTTTGATAAAAAGCCGGAGGAAGTTCTTTCCGGCGGAAAATGCGAAGCATTTCTTAACGGCGACCTTGACGGGAAAAGCCACGGCTGCGGAAACGATTGCGGAGACTGTGGAGATTGCGGAAACAGCTGCGGTTCCTGCAAAGGTGAATGCAGCGGCTGCGGCGGTTGTGAACATTGATTTTTACTTTTTGAGAGGTGACGTAAAATGCCAATGAATATTATTTATCGTGAGGCAGAACCTTCCGATGCCGGAAAATTCCTTGAATACTGCAAAAGGGTCGGCGCAGAAACCGATAACCTTACTTTCGGAGCAGAGGGAATTCCTTTTTCCATCTCCCAGGAAGCAGATTTTATCCGCAAATTTGCCGGAAACCCCGACAGCGTAATGCTCGTTGCTTTTGATGAGGGAGAACTTATCGGAACCGGAGCGGTTTCTGTAATTTCCGGAAAACCCCGTTTTTCCCACAGAAGAGAAATTGCCATTTCCGTAAGAAAAGATTATTGGGGAAAAGGAATCGGCAGCGGACTTATGAATCTTCTTATCGATTTCTGCAAAAAATCCGGCGCGGAAGCTGTTGAACTTGAGGTGCGTTCCGACAACGAAGCAGCAATTGCTCTTTATAAAAAATTCGGTTTTGAAAAAATCGGACAGAACGAAAAGTTCTTTAAAATAAACGGCGAATTTTTCTCCGCCGATTATATGAATCTTTATCTCTGATGAAAATTTTCGGTTTTGATTTCAGCAGACTTTCCTATTCAAAGGAAGAAAACCTTAAGCACAACAGGCGCGTTTTTAAAACCCTTGAGCGAACCGTTGAAAACGGTTTTTCGGCCGACGGATTTATCGAAAACCAGAACCGCCTTTCCTGCATCAAATATTCCGCAAGAGATTTTGCCTATTGCGGCTGCGGCTGCATTGCCTACTGGAACATTCTTTTTTCAAGGGGCAGGATAATCGGTATTCCGCGCCTTGCTTCCGAAATGGAAAAAGGCTGTTCCTTCCGGGGAGTTTTCGGAACAAGGGCGCTTTTTATGAAACGTTTTATGGAGAAAAAGGGCGAAAAGGTTGAAATTTCGGTTTCTCCGGAGGAAATCCTTAAAAACGGCGCAAAAGAAGCCATCGTTATGTATTACAAAAAACCGCGGATCGCGCATTACGTTGCGTTCACCTCCGCCGGAAAGGACGAAAACGGAAAGAATCTTTACCGTTTTTATAATGTCGGCGGAAAGCTTATGAGAAAATTCGGCGAAGGAAATCCGGTTATAATGACTCTTGAGGATTTTATCGAACAGACCGCATATAACCTTTGTCTTTATTTTAAACTTAATTAAAAAGAAAAAGTCTTGAATGATTTTATAAAAAATGAAAGGGCGGATATTATCCGCCCTTTTTTTCATGATAATACCTAATACCCCATTTCTTTTGTAACCAAAAGAAACCGGGTATCGCCTGAAAGAAAAGTTTTACACCCCTGCAGTTTGCTCCCGCAAACGCTGTCCCCTTTTTAGGGGACTAAAACGCTCCACCGGATAACAGCTCTTTCCAATCCCGACCGCCATCGTTCAGGCCGACGGCGGTTTTCATTTTGCCAAATTGGCTCGGTTAAATTTTGAGTTGGAATAATTTTATAGAAAATGAAAGGGCGTATATTATCTGCCTTTTTTATTTGCGAATTTCAGCGTTCTGTGGTAAGATGATTTTATAAAGCAAAAGGAGGTTTTTCAAAATGATCGACGAAAAAATCAAAAAAGAACTTATTGAAAAAGGAAGAAGATTTATGCACGGATATCACGATGACGATATCTATGCCAACAGTAATTTTAATCCCTCTGACCAACAGCTCAGACTTCCCCAGCCTCCTCTTTGCAAAGCGCCTATGGCAGAGGATTCCAAAAAAATTGCTCTTTCTCTCGATTTTTCCAACCTTACACTTAACAATGACGTAATTTCCCTTATCCGCGACAGAAGAAGTTCAAGAGTTTATACCGAAGAAAAAATGAGCATCGAAGAACTTTCCTTCCTTCTTTGGGCAACCCAGGGAATTAAAAGCATCCGCGGAAAAAGCTACGCGACCATAAGAACCGTTCCCTGCGGCGGAGCAAGACACGAATTTGAAACTTACCTTATGGTAAGAAAAATCGAAGGTCTTGCGGAAGGAATTTATCACTATCTTCCCATGGAGCACGCCATTGAATTCCTCGGAAAACCGGAAAATATTGACGATGTTATTTCCGAAAACGTCTGTG
>JAZUAX010000087.1:0-12476 GCA_045638185.1 Oscillospiraceae bacterium
AAGAGAGTTAAGGTTATCGCAACCAAAACCGCTCGCAACAAAGCAATCAAAACCAACCTTAAAACCAACATCAAAAAAGCTGAAATCGCTTGCGCTAACGGTGCTGAGGATAGAGAAGCCGCAATCCGCCTTGCAATCAAAAAAGTTGACCAGGCCGCAGCAAAAGGTATCCTTCATAAAAACACTGCAGCAAGACGTAAATCTGCTCTTGCTAAAAAGCTCAACGCAGCTAACGTTTGATTTTTGTAAGTCTTTATAAATTGACGCCTTCACCCCAAAAGGGTGGAGGCGTCTTTTTTTATTTATCCTTTGGTTTGAATAAAAGTGCGGCAATAAATCCGAAAATAATGGCTGCGGAAATTCCTCCTGCGGTTGCGGAAATTCCTCCGGTGAAAATTCCGAGGAAACCTTTATCTGCAACGGCGGAGCGAACCCCTTTTGCAAGGGTGTTTCCAAAGCCGGAAAGGGGAACCGTTGCTCCGGCGCCGGCAAATTCAACGAGAGGTTCATAAAAACCGAGGGCGGAAAGAATGACCCCGCCGACAACGAATCCAACCAGAATCCGCGCCGGTGTCAGTTTGGTTTTATCTATAAAAATCTGTCCGATGGCGCAGATTATTCCGCCTATTATAAAAGCTTTAAGATATTCCATCAGAAGATTCCCCCTTTTTCGTTGGAAAAACAGATAAGATGGGCAATTCCCGGAATAGTTTCGCCTTGCTGAACGCTTGTGGGGCTCATCAAAGCACCGGTTGAAAGAGCAAGCACGCTTTTGAGCACGCCGCTGCGGAGTTTTGGAAGTATATGTCCGCTGAGCACGGAGGCTGAGCATCCGCAGCCGGATGCACCGGATTCGACCTGCTGTTTTTCTCTTTCATAAAGCATAAGTCCGCAATCGTTATAATTTTCTCCAAGAGGAAAACCTTCCTTTTTCATAAGTTCGAGCATCAGATTATAACCCACAAAACCAAGGTCTCCGGTGACGATAAGGTCGTAATCCGAAGGTTCGGAATAGGTATCCCGGAAAAACTGCGAAAGGGTTTTTGCGGCTGCGGGAGCCATCGCCGCGCCCATGTTGTTCTGGTCGTTTATACCTAAATCCTCAACTGTTCCGAAGGTCACCGCTTTGATAAAAGGATTTCCTTCGCCTTTTGAAACAATTGCCGCTCCGGCGGCAGTTGCAGTCCATTGGGAGGAAGGCGGACGCTGGCCGCCATATTCCAGAGGAAAACGATATTGCCGTTCCGCGGAGCAAAAATGCGAAGAAGCGACAGCAAGGCAGTTTTTTGCGGTTGAATCCGTAAAAACAGCCGAAAGCCCAACCGCTTCCGCAAAAGTGGAGCAGGCTCCGTAAAGTCCGATATAAGGTATATTGGAACCTCTTACGGAAAAGGCGGAGGCGATGCATTGGTTAAGAAGATCTCCGGCAAAGATGAAATCCATTTCCTTCATCTCAAGCCCCGCTTTTTTAAGTGCTTTCCAACAGGCAAGTTCCTGCATTTTGCTTTCAGCTTTTTCCCAGGTTTTTTCACCAAAGCGGGAATCCTCATCGATTATATCGAAATCTTTTCCAAGGGGGCCTTCGCCCTCTTTTTTTGAACCCACCGCGGCGGAAGCTTTTATTCCGATTTCGGAATCTATGATTATCGTTTGTTTTCCTATTTTATGTGCCAAAAAAATCACCCCGTTTTGTGAGTAGTTTTTGCGGAAAAGTCTTAAATATGCAAGAAGCGGAACAGATTTTCTGTTCCGCTTCTTTTTAAATCATTTTCAGAACCCAGTAAATAAACCCATAAACAGCTGAAGCCAGAACACCATAGACGATTACAGGGCCGGCGATGGTGAAGATTTTTACTCCCAATCCGAGAACGAATCCTTCGCTTTTAAATTCCATTGCCGGGGAAACAACCGCATTTGCAAAGCCGGTTATGGGAACAAGGGTGCCTCCGCCGCCGAATTTGGCGATTCTGTCATAAACTCCAAAACCTGTGAGCACTGCGGAAATTCCAACAAGCGTTATTGAGCACGCGCTGGAGGCGGAAGGCGTGCTCAAACCTATATTCAGGTAAAAATTGAGCAGAAATTGCCCTAAAACACAGATTGCGCCGCCAATTAGAAATGCTCCGGTTAAATTTCGGACGCATTTTGTTTTGGGAACAGCTTTTTCACCCATTTTTTTGTATTCATCGGAAGAAAGGGACATTTTAAAAAACTCCTTTTTGTTTTTGTTTATTGTTTGAAAAAACGGAAAAAATATTCCCGAAAACAAAAGAACGGACGGTGTTTTTTAAAAATGAAAAAGAAAAAAACGGCGGCCTTTGCCGGGATTTTTGCCGGAATTCTGAACGGGCTTTTCGGTTCCGGAGGCGGAATTGTTGCGGTTCCGCTTTTTAAGAAAAGCGGTTTTTCCCAGAAGGAAGCCCAGGCAACGGCGCTTTTTATGATGTTCATACTTTCAGCTATTTCCGCGGGAATATATCTTTATAAAGGGCATCTCGCCTTTTCAGATGCGGCGGCTTTTATTCCCGGAGGAATTTTAGGCGGAATTGCCGCTTCGTTTTATTTTAAAAAAATAAAACCGGCTCTGCTTCGGAAAATCTTCGGCGGATTCGTAACCTTTTCTGCCGCAAAAATGCTTTGGGGGATTGTTTCGGAATGGATTGGCTGATTGGATTTCTGGCGGGATTTGCCGGCGGTCTGGGAGTTGGCGGCGGAGGGATTCTGCTTCTTTATCTGACAGCTTTTGCCGGAACGGAACAGCTTTCCGCCCAAGGGATAAACCTTGTTTTCTTTCTTCCAACGGCCGCCGCCGCACTTTTCCTGCATCTTAAAAACGGTTTTGTAAAATGGAAAACCGCCCTTGTTTCTGTCCTTTTTGGAATACCTTGTGTATTTTTAGGATATTTTATTGCAGAAAGTATAGAAAAAACGCTTTTGCGCCTTTGCTTTTCGCTCCTTTTATTATTTATAGGGGTAAAAGAACTTTTTCGGAAGGGAGAATGAATTTTTTGAAAACGGGGGTTGACAAATATGTTCTACTGCGATAGAATGAAATTGTAGAATTCTACTGCAATAGAACAAGAGGTGAAAAACTTTGACCGAAAAACTTTTTTCTTCGGAACTTAGGGTTATGGAACTTCTCTGGGAAAACGGAAAAATGTCCGCAAAGGAACTTGCATCAGCCCTTGCGGAAAGCGCGAACTGGAGCAAAACCACAACCTATACCGTAATCAAAAAATGTATCGATAAAGGTGCCGTTATCCGCAGCGAACCCGGTTTTCTCTGCGAAGCTTCCGTTTCCCAGGATGAAATAAGAAAAACCGAAGCTCTTGAACTTATGGATCGCCTTTTCGGCGGAAGGCCCGATCTTCTGGTTTCCGCTCTTATCAGAAGCGGAGGTATCAGCAAGGAACAGATCGAAGGTCTGCGTTCGCTGGTTGCGGGAATGGAGGAGGATTAAAAATGGCCGGCCTTGTTTTTGCAAATTTTGCGGCAGCGGCGGCGGTTGTTTTAATTTTTCTGTTCCGAAAAATCTTTATAGAAAAAGTTTATCCAAAAGTTTTTGTGCTTCTTTGGATGCTTGTTATCCTTCGGCTTTTGCTTCCTTTCGAATTTTCTTCCGGAATAAGCCTTTATTCTTTTGAGGAGGAAAAACAAAGCGCAGTTCCGGAAATCGAGATTATTTTTGAGGAAGAAAAACTTCCGGAAAAAATTCCGGCGGAAAACGAAAAAATAAACTCCGAAAAAAACAATGTTCAAAAAGCCGGAATCTCCCCGGAGAAAATTCTGTTTTCCGTCTGGATTTCCGGAAGCGTTCTGACCGGCTGTTTTTTTGCGGCAAAACATTTTTATCTGGTAAAAAAGCTTTCGGAAAACTGTGTTCCTTTTGAGGAGGTTCCGGAGGAATTCAAAACAGGAAATATCCGGTTTTATAAAAACAAAAAAGTGGCTTCACCCCTCAGCTACGGAGTTTTCAAACCGGTTATAATCCTTCCGGAGGATATAAGCGAAAAGCATCTTCCTTTTGTTCTTTTGCATGAGCATACCCACATCAAAGACAGGGATTCGGTGCTGAAAATTCTCGCTCTTTTCGCCCTTGCGCTCAATTGGTTCAATCCCTTTGTATGGTTTATGGTGAAAATGCTGGAAAGAGATATCGAACTTTATTGCGACGAAAGGGTTCTGAAAAAGCTTGGCGGAAAAAACGCAGGTTCCTACGCGAACACCATTCTGGATTTTGCGGAAAAGGAAAGCCTTTCCCTAAGTTTTTTCAGCGCCGCTTCCCTTTGCGAAAGAGTGACTTCCATTATGAAAAACAAAAATAAAAAACAAAGCCTTTTCTCGGTTGCGCTGGTTTTTGCCGCGGTCGTTCTTGTTATGACAGCCTGCGGAACTTCGCCGAAAATTCCGGAAAAGGAATCTGTTCCGGCAGAAAATATTTCCGAAAATGCGGAAGATGTAAAGGAAGACTATTTAAAAATCCGTGATGAAAATGCGATAAAAGAAGCAAAAAATTCTTCTATTCAGTTTGTTTGGCCGTGCTCTGAAAATATTGTTACCTCTCCAATGGGCAGCAAAGCAAATCATCGTGGAATAGATATTGGAGTTTACTATGGTTCTGAAATTTTTGCGGCTGCAGACGGAGAGGTCTTAATTGCTGAAGAATATTCTGAATATGGTCTTTGTATTGCGATTGGGCATGAAGAATATTTTTCTACTCTATATGCCAATTGTTCGGAAATTTATGTGGAAAAGTTTGATGAGGTAAAAGCCGGAGATCTCATTGCAAGAACAGGTTCAACCGGAAATTCTACCTGTTGTGGATTGCATTTCGAACTACATAAAGGTAAAACTGACCTTAACCCGGAAGAATTTATCTTGGCAGAGGTTGAAAATTTATCCAAACCAGCAAAAAAAACAGAGACGAAAAAATCTGCCGATGAAATCGCAGAAGATATCGGCTATATGTCTTTTGAGGAAATAACAGCTGCCGGATATTATCCTTATTGGATGCAGCCCGGAACTTATATTATCTATGATGAAAGCGGTGTTCCGGAAATTACCGAAGGCGGAGAACTTCTTCCTAAGGACCTGGTCGGAAGATCCGAATTCAGCGGTGAAGGTGTGTTTTTCTCTCCTGTTGGAATCAACGATCCTTCTTTTATGATCCGGCCGAACACAAAAGCGGAATATGATCTCCATGGATTCATCCAGAATATCTATTTCCTTTGGCCGGACGGAAACTACAACCTTTCTCCATATGAATATCGGAACGGATACAATTTCATCTGGCCATGTGAGGAAAAAACAATTTCCGCTTCTGTGGGAAGTTATAAAGGACACAAAGGAATAGATATAGGAAGTGTTCGCGGTTCGGAAATTTATGCCGCAGCAAACGGAATTGTTAAAGAAGTCGAATTCGGAAACCGCGGTTACGGATATTATGTGGTGATTGAACACGAAAGCGGACATCGTTCTCTTTATGCCCATTGTTCGGAAATATATGTGGAAAAGGGACAAAAGGTTGAAGCAGGAGAAACAATCGCTTTGACCGGCTCCACCGGAAATTCAACCGGGCCTCATCTTCATTTTGAAATTCTGCTTGGAGAAGTCAACATCGACCCGGAAAGTCTTTTGCCGAAACCATGAGCGAAACAATTCCCGTGCTCAAAAATGAGCACGGGAATTTTCTTTATTATAAAACCATTTCCCCAATAATGATCCCAAGCCTTATAAACGGCGGAAGAAAAAAACCAAGGAACCGAAGTTTTGGAAAAAATTCGCTGAAAGGAGAAAAATCCGCCGAAAATTTCCGCCCGAAAATTTCTCCGGAAAAAACGTTTTCATCCAGGGAAAAAGCAAAAACCTCCCCGGAGGAAAAACCGCTTTTTTCCGTGGAGCGGTTGATAAGTTCAAAGGCAAAAACAAGCAGAAGAACAAGCAGAACCGAAGAAAGAGCTATCCAGAAAGACCTTTTGAAATAAAACAAAAACACGCCCCCTTTTAATTAAAGGCTGGGCGTTTTTAAATGGTTTTATTCAGCCAGAAGTTCCGCAAGGGCGTTTCCCAAAAGCTCCGCGGAATATTTTGCTTCTTCAAGAGTGTTTCCGCTGGCGCCGATTTCTATTAAGAGAAGCCCAGGCGAAAGATCCATGTTATATTTCCGGTAATCAAAAAGAATGGGCCTGCATAACCCGGGATAAAGTTCCTCAAGCTTATCTGCAAGGGCCGCCGCAAAACGCAGGTTTTCCCAATAATCCGGCATGTTCATTTTACCGTCGTCACAGCCGGAAATTATCATTATCTGGGCGGCTTTTCTGCCGTTTATAACGGCTGTGGGTTTGATTATTTCGGAAGCGGAAGGTTCGATCGCGTCCCGGTGCAAATCCAAACAAACGCTTATTCCCGGGTTTTCGGAAAGATGTTTTTTAATTGTAACCGCGCTGCGCTGATAGGAACCGTTATAGCTGGGGTCATCATGCATTGTGAAATCGTGGATAAATCCGATTCCTTTTTCGGAAAGAACAGAAGCAAAAGCTTCGCCCACCGCTATCATGTTTTCCGCGGAATCTGTGCTTCGCCAGCTTCCGGAAAGATCGAAATATCCCCGGTCAAAAGGCTCGAAGGATTCCGTTGCGTGGGTGTGATATATAAGCACCTGCGGAATTCGGACCAGAGAAAGATCTATTGAAAGGGAATGTTCCTTTTCCAGCATGGATTTTATTTTTTCTGAACTGTGGTGGGTGCAGTTTTTTATAACTGCATTTCCGTAAGAAAGATAAACTCCGCCTTCCTCGGCGGAATAATGCGTTTCGGTAACTTTTCCCCTTTGGTTTTCCGGAATTTCCGGAAAAGTTTCTTCGCTTTCGGGAGCGGGGGTTTCGGTTTCTTCGGGAAGAGGAGTTTCTTCTTTTTGGGTTTCCTCCGGAACAAAAACCTCTTCCGGAGAAAAATCTTCCTGCTCTGCGCTTTGCAAAAATTCAATTGCGCTTCCCGGGGAGGCAAAAGCCATTGCGTAATAAAAAACGTCGGAACTGTTTTTTGCCAGGGAAAAAGTTATATAAACCCCTAAAAAACAGAATAAAACGCCCGAAAGGACTCGAAGAAAGAACGAAAACCCTTTGGAAAAATTTTTTGCCGCTTTTTTCAGATGAACGCTTTTGAAAAATTTCTTGTCCATAAAAACCAAACCCCGCGAAGTTTTTGAAATCTTTCAAATCCTATGCGGAAGTTTCCGAAAAAATGCAAAAAAAGGAGCACATTTATGTGCTCCTTTTTAAGTTTATCAAACCTCAAGTTCCTTTCCAAAACGGAAGGACCAGATTATTGCGGAAACGACCTCTTTTCCGAGACTTTCGGAAAGAAGGCGCTTATACATATAAAGCTGCAAAGCATAGCGTTCCCGGAGTTCTTCGATATCTTCCACAAAATCCGTTTTGTAGTCAACAACAATGAGTTTTCCGTTTTCCTCAAAAACGCAGTCCGCAACGCCCTGAACGGTGATTTTATCTTCCGGAGAAGCTCCCTCAAAACCCAGTTCGGAAGCCGGAAGACCACGCAGAAAGCGAAGTTCGCGCCAGACTTTATCCGCATTTTCAATTCTGCAGAAAAGTTCGCTTTCGAAGAAACTGCGTATCTTTTCCGGAGAAATTGCTTCCGCCTGTTTTTCGGTTATAAAACGCTTTTCGGCAAGGCGGAGAATTTCCGCTTTGGGGTCGGCCTTGGCAAGATCAAAATCGCAGAACTGCATAAAGGTATGGAGAGCGGTTCCTCTGTCTGCGCCGGAGAGATTTTCGCCTTTCGGTTTTGCCGCAAAAAGCAGTTTCTTATGCATCTCCTGATGTGTAAGTGCGGAAACGCCGGCCTTTGCCGGAATTTTTTCCGAAGCGGCAAAAGGATATTTCCATTTTTCCCTTTCGATAAGAGTTCTGAAAAGTTCTTCGTCCGGTTCCAAAGCGTCTTTTTCTTCTTCCGGAATTTCTTCCGAAGATTCGCTGTTTTTATAAAAACTGAATTTCCACCTTGTTTCGTCCGGAACAACAAATTTTTCCTCAAGGTTTGCCTTAAGGCGGAGTTCTCCTGCGTCCGGATGGCGCAAAAGCGCGGTGAGAAGCCAATCCGCTTCGCATTTTGCGGAGGAAACCGCAAAAGGTTCCAGTCTTTCTCCGCAGGAAGCATCTTTTGCAAGATTGCAGAGATATTTTTCCAGATCTTTGCGGCAAAGAGTTATGATAAGGTTTTCCTTCGGCCTTGTTAGGGCAACATAAAGGATTCTCATCTCTTCCGCAAGGGAATAGCGCCTGAGCTCATATTTAAGCGCAAGCTGGGGAACGGTTGTATATCTTGCGCCGGTTACAAAATCTCTTGCCGGGCAGGCAAAACCAAAATCCGGGTGGAGCATAGGTTCGTCGCTCCGTTCGCTCCGGAAAAGTTTTCCGGTTCCGCAAAGGAAAACCACCGGGAATTCCAGACCTTTTGAACCGTGAACGGACATTATCCTTACACAGTTTCCGCCGTTTCCGGTGGAACCCGCGGGTTTAAGGTCGCTTTCCCTTTCCTCAAGGCGGGTTATAAAACGAATGAAAGCGGAAAGTCCGTGGGCGCCGGCCTTTTCCCTGTCGGAAGCATATTTTACAAGAAGGCGAAGATTCGAAAGTTTAAGTTCGCCTTCGTCACAGCTTCGCATGACCTGCGGGAAGGAAGTTATATCATAAAGTTTTTCGATCACCGAATCGCTCCGCTCATAGGCGGCGGATTTCCGGAGGGAATCGAGAGTTTTTATAAAATTTCCGGCCTTTTCGTTTCCGTTTTCCGCCGCAAGTTTAACAGAGGAATAAAGGGGAATTCTGCGGCTTTCCGCGCGGATCTCCGCAAGTTCGTCGGGAGTGAAAAGGAACATTTCCGAAAGCATCGCTCCCGCAAGAGGAATATCCAGAAGGGGGTTGTCAATTGCCTTGAGAACATCGATAACCGCCGCAATTTCCGGACGGGAAAGGAAACCTTTGTCGTTTTCGCTGCGGCAGTTTATTCCGCGTTTTCGAAGGGCGGAAAGGAAAATTTCCGCTTTTCCCTTTGCGGCGCGGAAAAGGATGCAGATATCGGAATAGCGCATAGGGCGGAGGATTCCGTTTTCCGAAACAGTTTCGCCTCTCTGCACCATATTATAAATTTTTTCAGCAACGGCTTCGGCTTCTTCCTTTGTGCTGTCCTTTTCGGAATTTATAAGCAAAAATTCGTTCCGAACGGCGGTGCTTTCCGGGAAAACCGCTTCCGGAATAAGCATTTCGGATTCGTCATATTCAATTTCCGCTCCTTCCGCGGACATGATCTGGCGGAAGATATAGTTTACCGCTCCGGCGATGTTTTTTCGGCTGCGGTAGTTTTTTCCGAGGATTATCGTTGCTGGGAAATTCCCGTTTTCTTTAAGCAAAGGCCAATCCCTGCGTTTTTCGAGAAAAAGCTCCGGCATTGCCTGGCGGAAGCGATAGATGCTTTGTTTTACGTCGCCGACGAAGAAAAGGTTGTCGCCGTTTGAAATGGTTCTGAAGATCGTATCCTGAACTTTGTTGATGTCCTGACATTCGTCAATAAGGATATGATCAAAACGGGAGGCAACATCCTTTGCAACGGCGGAGGGAACATATTCCCCCCGTTCGTTTTTCTCGGTAAGTACCGAGAGGGTGAACTGTTCAAGGTCGGTGTAATCCACAAGGCGTTTTTCTTTTTTAAGTTCCTTAAAACGCCTGTCGTATTCAAGGGTGACTTTTGAAAGACATTCGAAATAATTGTAAAGAGCTTCGCAGTCCTCACAGAATTCCGCTTCGGAAACGGAAAAATCCGTTGCCAAAGTGCCGCGGATGGCGGCTTTTGAGCCTGAATATTCATCTCGAACTGCGGAAACCATGTTTTTAAGGTTTATATCCGCGTCCTTGACCGTGGGCTTTTTGCAGAAGGAAACTGCACAAAGCATTCTTCTGAATTCATTCCAGGAATCTTTTTCGCAGGATTCCAGAAGGCGGCCGAGAACAAAGGCATCGTCCCGGAACATTGCGGCATATTTTTCGCAGAACTGTTTTTCACATTCTTCTGCCATATATTCCGCACGGTCGAGATGATATTTTAGAACTTTTGCGGCGTTCTGAAAAAGGATCTTTCCCCAGACGGAAGATTTTGCATCCGGAAAATCCTTATACATAAGAAGTTTTTCAGAAAGCCATTCTTCATAGTGAGGAAGGGAGCTTATGAAATTATAAAGGGTAAGAACCGCTTCGGAAAGTCCGGAATCGCTTCTTCCTCCGCCGAGAGTTTCAGAAAGTTCCGAAAAAGTTTCGTCACCTTCGGAATAAAATTTTTCAATGGTTTCTTCAAGGGCGGAAAAGGAAATATCCGCCGCTTCGTCTTCGTCGGCAATGGAAGGATCCGGCATAAGACCGAGAAGGCTTGTGTTTTCGCGCAGAACTTCGGAGCAGAAGGAATGTATGGTTCCGATATGAGCACGCTCCATTAAAAGAAGCTGGCGCGAAAGGCGGGAATCCTTCGGGTTTTCTGCAGAAAGGCGCGAAAGTTCCGAATTTATCCTGCTTCGCATCTCCGCTGCGGCAAGTCTTGTGAAGGTCACTATAAGAAGACGGTCCGCATCCACAGGGTTATTTTCATCTGTGAGCATGCGGATAACCCTTTCGACCAGAACGGCGGTTTTTCCGCTTCCTGCGGCAGCGGAAACAAGGATGTTTCCGCCAAAGGAAGTGATGGCGGAAAGCTGATCACTGTTCCATATACGTTCAGCCAAGTTCCTCACCGCCTTTCACTCTTTCAAAAAATACATTGTCGCTGAATTTTTCGTGCTCATCAAAAGGCGCGTTTTCGCTTCTGCGGCAAATTCCTTTATAACGGCAGAAATCACAGGGAGTTTCGCTGTTTTTACGGAAAGGCATTGCGGCAATTTTTCCTTCGGAAAGTTCGTTTGCAATTCCAACGAGCAGGGAATCGATGTGTTTTTTTATCATTCCGAATTCCGCAATGCTTGCAAGAGAACCGGAAGGACCATCTTTGCCCTGTTTAACGGGGATATAAAGTCCCGCAAGGCCGGGTTCCATTGCGTTGAGCACCGTTTCGTCATCAAGAAGCAAACCGTTCATGCGGAAACCCTTTTTCTGCTCCGCAAAAACCTCATCTGCTGTTTCGTCACGTTCTTTTTTGAGCACGGAATTCTTTGCAGGCATATAAAGAACGCCGGAGGGAACGGTTTTTTCAAGTCCGCCTTTTCCGCCTTCCTGAATTGAGAAAAGATAAACCAGCATCTGGATATTTATTCCGTAATAAACGTCGCAGAGGGAAAAATCTTTCGAGCCGGTTTTATAGTCAACGACCCTGACGTATCTTTCGCCGTTTCTGTCGAGCACGTCAATTCGGTCGATGGTTCCTTCAACGGTGATTTTCTTTCCGTCCGGGGTTTCAAGGCGGTAAAGGTTTATCTCATCTCCGCCAAGGGGTTCCTCAAAAGCATATGGAACAAATTCCGAAACAAAAAATTCCTCGCCTATTCTCCGGAGAAGCCTTGTTATAAAAGCGGCGGTGCGGCGGTAAAGATACATAAAACGGGCGGATTTTCCTTTTTCGGAGCCCATAACGTTTTCAAGATATTCTCTGAGCACCAGATCCACTTCGCTGCGGAGGCTTTCATCGGAAAGCGCAGCAATTCCATTGCCGCCGAATTTGGGAATGAGCACCTGGAGCACATGGTGGATAAGCGTTCCTGCGGAAAGAGGGGAAAGTTCCGCTTTTCGCCTTTCCTTGAGCAGAAGACCGGATTTGATGAAATAGGAAAAAGGACACTGGCTGAAGGTATCCAGCTTTGTTGGGGAAAAACGGAAGTTTTTTCCGAAAAGTTTTTCCGCATTTTCCGGTTCGGAAAGGGCAAAATTTTCCGCCGCAACAGCGGTTCCAAGCTTTTGAGCACGCTCTTTCCAGATTTCTTTTTCTATAAAATATTTTTTAAGCGCTTCGGAACTTTCGTCGGCGTTTTTGCCGAAGGCCGCAAGATGTTCGAATGCAAAGCTTTCGCTGCAAAGCCAGAAATCCTCCCGGAAATCGGCTGTGGATTCTTCCGGAAGCACGCCGACAGATTCCCTAAGGCGGCTTATAAGCGCCGAAGGGCTTTGTTCCGCGGAAGAAATATCATATTTCGGGAAGGAAGCAAAAACTTTTTCGGAAGCGCTTGTAAAAGCGGTGTAGGCATACATTCTTTCCGAAAGGATATCGTCGTTTTCGCCTTCGCCGAGTTCAAGACCTTCTTCCGCAAGGGCTTTTCGTTCTTCGGCGGTAAAAAGCGAACCGTTTTTCGGCGGAGCAGGAAAAACTCCGTCGCAAAGTCCGATTATAAAAACCGCTTTTATGTCCGAAGGACGGATTCTGTCCGCCGTTCCGGCGGAAACGCAATCGAGTGTATGGGGCAAAACGCCGATTTTTGCCTCGCT
>JAZUAX010000088.1:0-3005 GCA_045638185.1 Oscillospiraceae bacterium
AACTTAAAAAAATATGCAGACCATATCGATGAACTTATTCAGAAAGGCATTGACGCAATTATCGTAAACGGCACCACCGGCGAATCCGCAACTCTTTCTGACGAGGAACAGTATAATATAATCTGCTGTGCAAAAGACGTTATAAACCATCGTGTACCGCTTATCGCCGGAGCAGGAAGCAATAACACTCACCATGCTGCAAAACTCGCTCTTAACGCACGAAATGCCGGAGCAGACGCTGTTCTTTCCGTAACTCCGTATTATAACAAAGCAAATGAAAACGGGTTGATCGAACATTATTCATTTATAACAAAATGGTGCCAGCTTCCAACAATTGTTTATAACGTTCCCTCAAGAACAGGTTTAAATATAAAACCGGAAACTTACGCAAAACTTTCCGAAAATCCTTTTATCTGTGGAATAAAGGAAGCTTCCGGAAATCTTGCTCAGGCAGAGCGCACTCTTGCCCTTTGCGATGATAAAATTGATATATATTCCGGAAATGATGAATTAACCGTTCCTTTTTTGAGCATCGGTGCAAAGGGCGTTATTTCTGTTGCCGCAAACATTGTTCCAAAAGAAATTCATGAACTTTGTTCACTTTATTTTGAAGGAAAATATATTGAAGCAGCAAAAAAACAAATATATCTTATTCCGCTTATTGATGCCCTTTTTTCAGATATAAACCCAATTCCCATAAAAGAGGCTCTGAATATGCTCGAAAAAGATTTTGGTCCCTGCAGACTGCCTCTTTCCGAAATTGAAAAAGATAAAAAAGAAAAATTAAGAAGAGTTCTTGAAACATATGAGCTTTTTTAAATATAAGTATATATTGCACATATGCTCTTTTAACATCAAAATCAAAGAGCAATATTTGTTTTTTGTGCTCAAAGTTCTTCACAAAATTTTTCCAAACAAAAAATGGTTTATAGAAATAAAATGAGCGAAAAGTCTTGGCTTTCCGCTCATTTTTTTCAATTTATTCCCACGTATCCGGTTTTTTCAATTATTTCCTGTCCCTCTTCGGAAAGAATCCATTCGAGAAGTTTTTCAACGTTTTCGTTGTTGTTTCCTTTCCATGTTACCGCATAAACCGGTCCGGTTATTGGATATGTTCCGTTTTTAATATTTTCAACAGTGGGTGCAACACCATCGATGCTAAGAATTTTTATATCCGGGTTTTTGATTATTCCTTCAAGATAATACCTGAAAGAAAAACCGATTGAATTTGATTTGCTTCTGTAATCGGAAACTTTTTCAATAATTCCAACCATAAGATCGTTAACCATTTCCGTGGGAGCTTCCATAATTTCCTTTTCGCCCATAAACCGGATCAGCATGCTCTGACTTCCGCTTCCTTCGTTGCGCTGATATGCGGCAATTTTTTCGTTTTTTCCGCCAAGTTCGCTCCAGTTCGTAATTTCACCGGAATAAATTGCCCGAACCTGTTCAGAAGTAAGGTTATCAATAGGATTATCTTTATGGACAAAGAAAACAAAAGCTTCCTGTGCTATTGGTGTATAAATAAATTCTGTTCCGTGATATTTTGCCTCTTCAATTTGTTCTTCAGAAGGATATCCTCCGAAGAAAATATTCGTTTGTCTTTCGCCAAGCATTTTATATCCGCCAACCGTATTGTTATATTCAAATACGCCGTCCCAAAGTTCCGTTGTTTCCGGATAAACCGCATTTATAAAAGCTGAATATACAGGAAAAACCGCTGCCGCGCCGTCAATTCGTGGAAGATTTTCGGAAAGTTTAAGACTTGCTTCATTATCAAGGGTTACAATTTTTGAGTTTTCATCAAAAGGAAAATATTCATTAACCGCAATATTCGGCGTCGGGTTTACGGTAATGCTTCGGTCATAAGCTTCTATTCCATATTTTATTCCGCAGACAGCAGCTGTTATTGCAAAGAAAATCCCCCAAACGATAAGAACTTTCTTTCGATTTTTAAACCATATCATAGGAACAAAAAATGTCGCCAAAACCGCCATGATAGCATATGCGATAAATTCATCATAAATGATAAGTCCAAGGAAAAGCGAAATAAAAAACACAAGCGGCAATATCACCGCAGTAAGAATTATTTTACAAACAAAATTTACTGCTTTGGATTTATCCATAAACTCATCTCCCTTTGAATTTTATTATAGCGGATTTTGTTTTCTTTACAATAAAACCGAAGTAAATTTAATAAAATATTAAGAAAGCCGCTTTAAAGTTTAAAGCGGCTTTCTTTATTCAATCTCCGTTCTGATTGTAAAAATTTCCGGAAGATTTAAAATATCTTTCTTTAGAAATTCAGGATAAAAATATTCATCTGCGAGTTTTTCAAAGGAAAGCCATTTAAAACTATGTTTTTCTCCGTTTTCATACAAAACAAATTCATTTCCTCTGGAAAGAATATCTGTTTTTGAAATATCCATAAGGAAATAAACGCAAAGCTCATGAAAACGGATTTTTTCAACGTCCTCGGTAAAAAAAGCCTGATTAAGCCAAAGCGGACGGATTATTTTCGGTTTTATCTCAAGTTCTTCTTCACATTCGCGCAAAACCGCATGTTCTGCTGTTTCACCGATTTTAACTCTTCCGCCCGGAAGATAATAATAAGGCGAACGTTCATCTTTCATCGCAAGGATTCTGCCGTTTTCTAATATAACTGCGCATACACGGTAATTGAATTTTTCATTTCCGTCTTTAAAAGAAATATCCATATTACACCTCCGCAATATGTTAAAAGGCGTTTCTTTATGAAACGCCTTTTTGACTGTTTATTCCTCTTCAAGTTCATCTTCTTCCGCAAATTCATAATCTTCGGAAGAAAGGTCCTCAAAAATTTCTTTAAGGTCACTGATACCTTCAAAAGTCGTTGTGCTTGTCCAGACGGAAGTAATCTGATCAAAACAAGGAATTTCCGTAAGGAAAGCTTCTTCTCTTTTTTTGCGTTCAGTTTTATTGAGCTTATCACATTTTGTAAGAGCAATTATAAACGGAACTTCGTT
>JAZUAX010000089.1:0-13370 GCA_045638185.1 Oscillospiraceae bacterium
TACAGATATGACACACAGCTTCTTATCGAAGGCACCGACCTTGATGAGGACGAAATCCACGATTACCTTATGGAAGAAATTCCCGGCGACTGCCTTATTGTAGTCGGTGACGAAGAACTTATCAAACTCCATTACCACACCAACACCCCCTGGAAAGTTCTCGAATACTGCGCAACCAAAGGCGAAATTTTCGATATCGTTGTCGAGGATATGGACCGCCAGTCCAGAGGTCTTAAAGGCTGATTTTTTTAAAAAAGCAAAAGCTCCCGTTTGCGGGAGCTTTTTTCTTAATGTTTTATTAAAAATTTTCTATTTACTTGCAACAAAAAATCGAATTTGCTACACTATATTTGTAAGGGAGGGATTTTATGTATAAGGAAATAAAATGCCTGAGATGCGGAAAAATCATGGAATTTGTAAAAAGAAAACCCATTCAGCTTGGGCAGGAATCGAGATACACTCCGGGTTTTGCAAGCGACTGTTTGCCTGCCGAAATTTACGTCTGTCCGGAATGCGGAGAATATCATTTTTTTAAACCGGAGAACGACCTTGAAAATCCGGAAGTTGAACTTGTAAAATGCAACTGGTGTAAAAAACAGCACGAAAAAAATTATCCTTTCTGCCCCGAATGCGGACACAAGCCTGGTGATATATAATGAAAAATAAAATTTCTTTATCTCTCGGAATTCTTTGCGCCGTTTTTCTTGTTCTTTGGTTTTCCGGAATTCTTCCGAAAGCTGCGGCAAAATCCGCCGCAGAAAATTATATGAAGAACGATGTTCTCTACGGCGAATATTATAAAGCCGAATATGCGGAATATTCCCCCGCACACGATTCCTATTTCGTTTATTTCAGCGGCGGACCAAACCCTTCCGGCGAAATGGGAACGACCCGCCATATCGGAGTTTATTACCGCTGGTTTCCGTTTTTTGTTTGGTATGATTCAATGTATCCCGGCTGATTGAATTTTTTCCGGAAATCGTTTATAATTTTCTCAGATCACAAAAAGGCGGTTTTAAAAAATGGAGATAAACGAATATCAGAACCTTGCAATGGTCACTCTCAACAAAAAGCTTGATAAAAAAGAAATCCTCACAAATTCCGTAATGGGGCTTTGCGGCGAAAGCGGAGAAGCTTGCGACATTGTAAAAAAACATCTTTTCCATGGCCACGAACTTGACCGGGAGGCTCTTATAAAAGAACTCGGTGACGTTGCATGGTATCTTGCGGAAGCGGCGGAAGCTCTCGAAATTCCCCTTGAGGAAATTTTTGAGCGCAACATCGAAAAACTCAGGAAAAGATATCCCGAAGGTTTTTCTGAAGAAAAATCCATAAACAGAACCGAATAAAAGAAGCTCCGCACTGCGGAGCTTTTTTTATTCATATTTTACATGTTCGGAAATATCATCTACTTTTTCAACACTTCGAATAATTTCCCGAACCGTTTCTTCGTCCATATTAAGCCTTACTTCAAGAAGGAACATATTATATCCGTCCGACCAGAAAATTATCCTTGTTCCAAAAGGGTCACCCCTGAAACCATCGAAGCATGGCTGAAACTCAACACAGAAAAGTTCTTCGCCGTCCATTTCAAAAACGCCTTCAGAAACTTCAGTTCCCGCCGGAACGCCATAACCTATTGAAGCTCCGTTATCATAGTTCCATGCAGGATACTGGGTAAAAATTGCATAAAGATTTTCTCCGTAATTATCATAAACCAAAATATTGTAAGTTTCCCCTGCTTCTCCACCGCAATCCATCCATTTTTCATTTTCCTCAAGATAGGTCGGAACATAATAATCATGAAGAAATTGGTCTGAATCTTTCGCAACATCGATATTAAAACGGATACTGTAATTATCTCCTCTGTATCCGCCCAGAGCTTCCATAAAAACAATTTCACCTTCGTTGACTGTGCTGAAAAATTTCGCCGCAGCAACAGTCGTTACCGAAAGCAAAAGAACAAGTGCCGCCGCAAGCAAAAGGCTGGTTTTTCTTTTAAATCGCTTTTTTGAAAAATTTTCGCTTTCCTCAATATATATGTCATCAATAAATTCCATCGCGGAAAGAAGTTCTTTTTCTTTTATCATAAAATGCCCTCCTCTTCAAGATGCTTTTTAAGTTTTTTTCGCGTTCTGTGCAAAATCACCGAAACCCGGTTTGGCGAAAAACCAAACCTTTCTCCAATTCTTTCGGGTGTTTCAAAAAAGAAATAGCGGCGGATAAAAATTTTTCTTTCCTTCTCCGGAAGATTTTCAATAAAAAGGTTTATGCTTTCACCTAGTTCTTTTGCAAGATACCCTTCCTCAACGTTTTCTCCTGCCGAAACTGATTCGGAAAGTTCTTCCAAAGCTTCAAAAAAAGCTCCTCCCCCGCGTTTTTTCGCCTTTTCCTTCTCAATGATTCCTATTGCAAAATTCCTTGTTATTTTTGCAGCATAGATTTTGAGATTCTTAGGTTCCTTCGGCGGAACAGAATTCCAAATCGCCAGAAGCGCGGAATTAAGGCATTCCTCCGCCTTCCCAAAATCTCCAAGAATATTTTCAGCGGTTTTTCTGCAATATGCACCATATTTTTCTTCCGTTTCAAAAATTGCTTTTTCGTCGCGTTTAAAATAAAGTCGGATAATATCTTTATCTTCCAGTTTTTCCGCCTCCCTTCGTTTCTTTTAAAAGCCTTTTCATTTTTAAAGACAGATTTTACCTTAGAATATTACAAAAAAAGAGGCACTTTTAAAAAAGTGCCTCTTTTTGTTAATAATAAGTTTATGCGTTGTTCTGTTCTTTTGCCCAAAGAAGGCCTTTTGCAAGCTGGTCTGCGCAGGAAGTTCCTCTTCCGGCACAATCGTTTCCAAGAAGGCGTTCGATGATATCGTCTGCTTTCCAGCCTTCGAGAATTTTCGGAATTGCCTGAAGGTTTCCGGGGCAGCCGCCAAGGAAAACAATGTTGGTAACGATTCCGTTTTCGTCCATATCAAAGCTGATTTTTTTGGAGCAGGTTCCTGCGGTTTTGTAATCGTAATGCATTTTTATTTCTCCTTTTTATAAATATGGATATCAAAGGCAACCTCTGTAAGAAGGTTTTCAAATGCGGAAAGTTTTTCCGCTCCTTTTGCAGAGGTTTTCCAGTAATACGGGGTCATCTGGAAAAGGGCAAAAATGTCCTCTTTTGTTCTGATAAGGGTTTCATAGCGTACACGCCTTGTTTCAATGTGCTCAAATCCCTCATAAGGGGTATCCTGTTCCTTGTTTTCATAAGGAACATCGTAAATCGCGGCCTTGAGCTGCCAGAGATGTCTTGCTGCCGGAACAACATAGATATAATATCCGCCGCTTTTGAGCACGCGTTTATATTCTTCGATGCTCAAAGGGCTGAACACGTTGAGAAGTATATCGAAGCTTTCATCCGGAACAGGAATATCAAAAACCGAAGCAACGGCAAATTCCACATCCTTCGTGCGCTTTGCTGCACGTTTAACGGAAGGCCGACTTATATCAAAACCTGCAATTTTTGTCTTTGGAAAGCTGTTTTTAAGCTCTTTTGCAATATTGGAAGTATAATATCCTTCCCCGCATCCGCAATCGAGCACATTTGGTTCCTCACTTTCCGAAAGTTCGAGCACTGTTTTTTCAAGTTCCTTAAGAAGCGGTTCGTAATAGCCTTTATCCAGAAACGCGGAACGCGAAGCCGCCATTTCCTTGCTGTCACCGGGGATTTTTGAATTCATTTTATTTGCCGGAAGAAGATGGACATAGCCTTCCGCGGATATATCGAAGGAATGTCCGTGCTCACATTTAAGCGAGCGTTCGTTTTTTAAAAGCTCCGTCTTGCAGAGCGGACATCTGAAGGCACCCATTATCCCACAAAAAGATATCCGAGTACACCGAGATGAACAGCCATGAGCACCGGAACAAGAATTTTGAATTTTGCGTGCTTGGTTTTGTGGCGGAAAGTTTCCATTCCAAAAAATGCGCCGAATGCGCCGCCGATTGCCGCAACACCCAGAAGTGCTTTTTCGGAAATTCTCCACATATTCTTTTTTGCAAAATATTTATCCGCGCCATACATTGCAAAAGCGATTATATTTATAAAAATATAATAAGGAATCACCATTTTCTAAAAAATCCCCTTTCGGAAAAGGTACAGATTATTTTAACATTAAATTGCTCCGCAGTCAATTTTTTCAAAGCACAAACATAACTCCAAAGCCCTGTTTTTCTTTTTCTTCGGCAAATTCCGCAGCAGAAGCTTCCGAGATTATTGCAAAATCGGTCTTTGCGGATTCTTTATAAATCCTCAGGAAATCCTCAAATTCTCCGTTTTCAAGTGCTTCGGCAGCCTCCTGCGCTTTTCTGCTTTCTTCATAATAATGAAGCGCATTCATAACAGCGCGCTCGCCGCATTTCTGACGAAGAATCGGGAATTGTGCAATAAATTCAGCCTCGTCACCTTCCGAAAGAAACGTGTGGCCCATATTCCATGCTACAAAAGCAAGGTCTTTTTCCGTTTCTATATAATCCTCGGGAAAATCCGTTTTTTCTTTATTGATAATTACCGCGGCGGTGTAACCGTTTTTTCCGAAATCAAAATCAACCCGGCGGTATTGGGGCATTTCCGGTTCGGAAAAATCCGCAAAAACCCTTCCTCCAACTGCGCTGATGATTCTTTCGGCAAGGCCGCAGGGCCTTCCGAAATAATCATTTTCCGCATTTCTTCCGAATTCCGCAAGGCGGATTTCCGGAACGCTGTTTTCAAAAAACAGCCTGCTGATGATTTTCCCAATCAAAATTTCAAAAGCGGCGGCAGAAGAAATTCCGCTTCCGGAAGGAATTTCGGAAACGATTTTCGCATCAAACCCGCCGAAGATATTTCCGCTTTCGATAAAGCAGTTCATAATTCCTCTTACCAAAGCGGCAAAAGTTTCCGCTTCTTCCGCCCTTGGTTCGCAATCGCCTATTTCTATATCAAAATTCCCAAAATCTTCGGATTCAATATGTATCGTATCTGTTCCGTTCGGTTTTGCAAAAGCGCGGATTCCCTGTTCGGTTTCTGCGCCAAAAACACATCCGCCCTGAAGCTCGGTATTCTTTCCGCATATAATAATGCTCCCGCCGGCAAAAAACTCGAACATCCAATCACCGCCTTTTTCGTAGTTTATAAGAATATTTTATCATAAAAAAACTTTTCCGTAAACCTGGCATATCAAAAAAGGATATCTGCAGAACTGCAGATATCCTTTTTTTCAGCTTGAAAGTATTCCGAATTTAAGTTTTACTCTCCGGAGCTTTGCTCCCCAGGAATCCGAAAGCAAAAGCAGGAATATAACCGTTGCGGCGGAATGGATTCCGTCCTGAATAAGGCTTGTTACGCAAAGACTCAGATAGCTTTGCCAGGAAAGTCCATAGACAAAACCCGCTCCATTCCAGATATTGAGTATCCAGCCATAAATATATCCGCAGGCGATTCCGAAAACGACCAGCTGCCATTTTTTCTTAAGGCATCCTGCTTTTGAAAGCAGACCAGCAAGAAAACCGATAAGACCCCAGGCAAACATCTGCCAGGGAGTCCAGGGACCTTGTCCAAAAAAAAGGTTTGAGGCAAGGGCCGCGATAGCTCCGGTTAAAAAACCTGCCTCAGGTCCGAAAACCATTGCGGTGATAACTATTATCGCAGAAGTGGGTTTGAAATGCGGAACAAATGCAAATGCCGCTCTGCCAACTGCGGCAATCGCCGCCATAACCGCAAGAGGGATCCATTCCCTTGCCTGCGGTTTTTTCATTTCATAAAGCATAAGAAACGGAATCAGCGCAAGGATTACCATTATCATACTTATGAATCCGTAATTTTTTGCTCCGGTTGCCATGAACGCCCAAAGGGTTACCGGAAAAAGCATGCAGACAAAAATGAACGCTGCTTTTGTGCGATAATTTTTTAAAGAAGGTTTCTGCAAAGCTTTTCACCTTCTTCACAAGTTATGATATTCTGAACAAGATGTCTTGTCATGCGGCTTGCGGCGGTTGTATAAAAACTGTTTTCGGAGAAGAACTTTTTCGGTGTTCCTTCGGAAACAATGTAACCGTCGAAGAAGAGCATGCAATGGTCGGAATATTTTGCGCAGAATTCTATATCATGGGTTACCATAAGAACGGTCTTTCCTTCGGAAGCAAGTTCACGGAGGATTTTGCCCATATTTTCTTTTGAAAGAGCATCCATTCCTTTGGTGGGTTCATCGAGGAGAAGAATCTTCGGTTCAAGAAGAAGGATTTTTGCAAGGGCGGCCTTTTGCATTTCGCCACCGGAAAGATCATAAGGATGGCGGTCAAGAAGAGAATCCACTTCCATTTTTTTTGCAACAGAAAGGACTTTTTCCTCGATTTCCGCTTTGGAAAGCTTTTTGCCGGTAAAAATTTCTTCCAGATCGCGTCGGAGAGTTTCGAAAACGAAAAGGGACTGAGGGTTCTGGGGAAGAACGGCCATATTATGTTCAAAAAGCTCAACGCCTTTATATTTGCTGAGTTCTTTTCCGCAGATTTTGATGCTTCCCATATTGTATTTGCGTTTCTGGGAAACAACGGAAAG
This sequence comes from Oscillospiraceae bacterium, assembly GCA_045638185.1. Taxonomy (GTDB): domain Bacteria; phylum Bacillota; class Clostridia; order Oscillospirales; family Ruminococcaceae; genus UMGS1668. Next base: position 6,580 of record JAZUAX010000089.1, read on the forward strand.
CATTGTTGTTTTTCCTGCGCCGTTTCCGCCGAGAATGGAACAAACTTCGCCTTTTCTTACGGAAAGGGAGAGATCGCGGAGAACCGGCTCTGCGCCTTTTTCATACTGGAACCAGACTTCGGAAACTTCGATAACTTTTTCTTCCGGTCTTTCCTGATTTTCCAAAACCGGAGATTCCGGATGTTTTTCGTTAACAAGGCCGCTGAACCAGCTTCTGCCTTCAACAATGCTGAGCGGACATTCGCCTTTGAGCACGCTTCCGTACATTCTGGCAGGGGTCGGAAGAGCTTTATACATTCCGTCGTGTTCTTCGGTTGCAAGATACTGTGCCATTTCCTGGGGCGGAAGGAATTTTTTTACCATTCCGTTTTCCATAAGCAAAACCTTATCCGCATAGCCGTAAACTTCCTCAAGGTTATGCTCGGTTATGATTATGGTAGTTCCGAGTTCAAGATTTATCTTGCGGACGTTTTCAAGAAACTCCCTTGCGGCAATGGGGTCAAGCTGGCTTGAAGGTTCGTCAAGAATAAGGAGTTTCGGCTGCATGAGCATGATCGATGCAAGATTAAGAAGCTGTTTCTGTCCGCCGGAAAGTTCGGCGGTCTTTTTTCTGAACCAGTTGTGGATTCCGAAATAGTTCGCCATTTCGGCAACTCTGCTTCGGATAATCGGAGTTGCCACTCCGAGATTTTCAAGACCGAAAGCAAGCTCGTGCCATACTTTATCGGTAACAATCTGGGCATCCGGATTCTGCATTACAAAACCGATTTCGCCGGCAGTTTTTTCTTCCGGAAGAGCATAAACATCTTCTCCGTAAAATTCAATGGAACCTCTGGTTGTTCCAAAAGGTTTAAGCTGGGGTTTGATACTTTTGAGGAGGGTGGATTTTCCGCATCCGGAAGGACCGCAGACAACAATAAATTCTCCTTCGTTCACAGTAAAACTGATATCGCGGAGGGCCGTTTCGTTTCCGACGGCATAATCGAAGCCAAAGTTTTTTATTTTAACTGCTTCCATTTCAAATCCTCCTTAATCTGAATTACTGCCGGTAAAACTCCGAGCATTATATACGAAACGTAGATAATTATGTCGATAAAATCAATTTTTTGGAACACCATTGCGGGATAAAATTCCATTGTTCCTCTGCCGCTGATATATGTAAAAGTCTCCGCAGCGAAAAGAATAAGTATAAACGCAAGCATTTTTGCATCTTTTTTCCCAAAGCGAAAAATAGAAAAAGTGCTTCGTTTGTGCTGTCCGTAACCCCTTGCTCTCATGGAATCCGCAGTTATAACAGCATCTTCAAGAGCCCAGCTTACAAGAATCGAAAGTATTCTCGCGCCGGAACGAATTCTTTCTTTTATGCTTCCGCTTTTCCAATCAAGGCCGATGCTCCTCTGGGAATCCGCAATAACTTTTACCTGAGCCATAAGCCGTGGAATAAGCGAAAGGGTCATGGAAACTATAAGAGCAATTGACGGAAGGAGCCTTCCGAAAATATAGATAAATTTATCGGAAGTCACAACGGTGTTATAACAGGTGAACCATATTACCGCCGCAAACATCATTCCGGCAGAAACGATTCCATAAACTATTGCCTCAAGGGTGACCGGATTATCGAAAAGGTAACAAAGGATCGTTGCGCCTCTGTGATTGAAAAGCGGGTTTGCAAGAGCAATGAAAATAAACATCGGTATTCCGAAACCCAAAGTTGCAAAAACCGTTTTTCTTCCGTTTATCATTGCGGAAGCAAAAATTGCGCAAAGCAAAGAAACCGCCACGAAAACCGGGTGGATGAAAAGAAGAGTTCCCGCAATTACCGCCGCAAAGTAAATGAAACTTACCCAGGGGTGAAAAAGCGAAAGACCCGATTCTGTTTTAAGTTTCTTTCCAGAATCCATTTTTCTTGCTTCCTTTTTAAAATTCTCAGTGTCCGGAGTTATCTCCGATATCGTCGCCGAGATCGCAAGTGTAAATAACCTCGATACGGTCGCCGCGTTCTATTTTATATTGTCCCATATTAAAGCTGGGGAACCAGCCGTTTACCTGATACATCCAGCCTGAAAGGGGGCCGCAATCGAATTCATAAAGATTGGCAATTCCTTCGATATAAGGGATTTTTGCGTTTCCGGTATATTCCATATGGATTTTATTTTCCTTGGCAACGGAAGTAAGAATTTCAAAAACCGTTGCGCCGTCTTCGTATTCAATTTCAAAATCTTTGAGAACGGTTCCGTCTTCCGGAAGGACAAAAAGCATGGAATCCGAAAGTTTTCCGCTTTCAATTGCCGTTTTGCAGGTTATGCTTATGTAGCAAATGTTTTCGTCCGGGCGGTTTTCAAGTTCCACTTTTCCGTTTTTCATTCTTTTTTCAAGTTCTTCCTGACTGAGTTCCTGAGTGTATCCCTCAAAACCGCTGAAGCTGTTTCCGGAAGGAAGATAGCTCTGGCATCCGGAAAAAGCCATTACAAAAACAAATAAAATTGCAAAAATCTTTTTCATTTTTTCATTATCCTTTCTTTTCAGGGCAATAAAAAAGCAGTCCGCGAAAAAGGACTGCAAGCGAAACAAAGCTGCTTGGTATTCATCCTTTCCCAATGAATTCCCGCGCGAAGTTTTTACGGCAAGTCTTCTGGCTTATGCGTCATACGGAAAAAACGTCCTTCCCATTAAAAAACAGTGGACAAAAAATGTCTTTTCCATCGGCAATTACAGCTGAGGTAGCAGCCGCGGATTTTAACCGCGTTCCTTTTTACCGCAAAATTTGCGGCCGTAAAAATCGTTGATATTAAGTTCAAAAAGTATTATAGACCCAAAATCGAATTATGTCAACCTGCAAGGTTCACCGGCGCAAGGAAGGAAAAAATGGGAATATTTCTCAGAATTCCGTAAGCAAGAGCCACTGCAATAAAAATCCAGACCATTCTCATCGGGATTTTTTCCGAAATTTTATCTTTTCCAAAATGGATATAACTCAGAACAAGCGCACTGAAATAGGCCGCCAGAAGCGGCAGTCCAACAGTAAATATTGCGTTATAGCGGAGAGCCTGATAAAAATCCAGGTGGAGGACAGAACGCAAAGCCCTTGAAGCTCCGCATCCGCTGCAATAAAAACCTGTTACCTGGTAAAACACGCAGGGAATTCCCGCTCCTTCACCCTCTCCGGTAAAATAAAGATAAACCAAGGCGGCGGCGGCAAAAAAAGCCGCCGCCGCAGTTATTAAAATTCGTTTTTTCATCAATAATAAAATCCGGAATTAAAAATTCCTTCGGTTATGCCTGCGGCAATTCCGAGAGCGAAAAGGACAATATATGCAACAACAAAAAGGAAACCAAGAACAAGACCAAGCCAGAAACTCGTTTTTGCGATTTTTATCTTTCTGGATGCATCTGCAAAATCGCCTTTTTCTGCAGAAATATGTCCGATTATGGAAAAGATAAGGCTGATAATACCGGTCATCTGGCAGCAGGTGAAAATTTCGATTGCAGAAAGAACGATCCAGAGAACAGTGTTCGGTTTTTCGCCGGGAACGACCGATTCTGCTTTATATTCTTCCGGAATAACCGGAGGAACATAGGAACCCTGCTCCTGATATTCGGTATATGTTTCCTGGTGATATTCGCCCTGCGTGGGTTCTTTGTAAACGAACTCTGCTTCGTATGTAACTTTCTCTTCAGCAATTTTCATTCCGCAGTTTCCGCAGAAAACTGCTCCTTCATTAAGTTCTGCTCCGCAGTTTTTACAATTCATAAAATTCCGCCTCCCGAAATAGATTATATTCAATTATGCTCCCGCAAGGAGACCGACGAAAAATACTATTACGCCGACGATAACCGTTGCAAGAAACCATTTTTTTGCTGTTTCAATATTTTCATTAGCCTGAGCAATATCTCCAGCGCTTATATTTCCGCTTGCCTTTGCAGCATAAACTGTTGTTCCGATTCCGCCAATGAGACAGCAGAAAAATGCGGAAAGAACTCCTATAATTATCCAGAGGGTTGCGTTGGGTTCTTCATAAACCGAGGTTCCCTCCCTTTGGATTGTGTTCGGAGAACTTTCGGAAACGTTCCAATATTCAAGTTTTGCTCCGCAGTTTGGGCAAAAACTATCGTTTTCTGCAAGTTCTTTTCCGCAGTTTTTACAGAATCTTCCCATCTTATCCCTCTTTTCTGAAAATTTCTTTTTTTACAGTATATCAAAATACAATTTTTAATACAATACAAAAATTTTTAAGATTTTCTTATTTTCTTCTTAAAATTCATTTTTTCTTCATTGTAAAATTTCCTGTTCAATGTTAATATATATTGTAATACATTTTTAAAAGAACGGAGGTGTTTTCGGTTGCTCAGAAAAATAATACTATTTGTCCTTGTTTTATGTTTTGCTTTCTCCGGATGTGGGGCACCGAAGACCCTTGGTTTCGATATTCCCCGAGGTGTTGATTCTTTTGACCCTCAGCTTGCCGGAAGCGACCCGGAACTTATCATAGTTGAAAACTGCTTCCAGGGACTTCTTGATAAGGACGAAAACGGAACTATCATCCCCGGAGCCGCAAAAGAATGGACTGTTTCCGAAAGCGGACTTACCTATACTTTTTATCTCCATGAAGATCTTTTCTGGAACGACGGCGAAACCCCCGTTACCGCCGACGATTTTCTTTTTGCTTTCGAAAGACTTTTCAGCCCCGAAACTTCCGCTCCTTCCCGAAGCGACTTTTTCAACATAAAAAACTCAAAGGCGATTCTTGAAGGAAAATATGATACATCTTCTCTCGGAGTAAAAACCTCCGGGGATTATAAACTCATAATTTCCCTTGAAAATCCGGACCCGCTTTTTCCTGATATTCTTACAAATGCGGCTGCAATGCCCTGCAACCGAAAGTTTTTTGAGGAAACAAAAGGCCGCTACGGTCTCGGACTTGCCTATACGATGTTCAACGGTGCATATTACGTCCGCCGAATCAACAACTACAGCTATGTTCTTTCCCCAAACGAGCACAGCCCCATTGCGAATATGCAGTATGAAAACGTTTATCTTTTTGTAAAAGACGACCCAAAAGCGAATGCCGTAAGCCGCCTGCAGGAAGAAACTGTTGACTGTTCTGTAATAAATCCTTCGGATAAAGATTTCCTCAAAAAAGAAGGATTCGATATTCTGGAAAGCGAAAACACCACCTGGGCAATGACTTTCAACACAAAAAACGCCGTTTTGCAGAACCAGAAAATCCGCCGCGCAATTTCCTATGCCATAGATAAATCTCTCCTCGCGCCGAAAATTGATGAAAACTTCCGCATAGCAGATGCTTATATTCCTCCCTGCGTAACTCTCAACGGAGAAAATTACCGCAAAACAATCGGCGAAAGTTTTGCCGGTTTTGAATTTGATCCGGAAATGGCTTCCGATCTTTTCAGGGCAGGACTTGAAGAACTTGGCCTTTCAAAACTCACCACTCTGACCATAATCTGTACCGAAGAATTTATTCCGGCAATGGGTTTTGTTCAGAAAAGCGTTCAGGATAACCTTGCGGTTTTCATAAACCTTATTCCCGTAACCGAGGATGAACTTGAAACTGCAATTGCCGCCGGAAATTATGAGCTTGCTCTTGTTCCCTATACTCCGCAATATGATAACCCGGGTGCAATTTTTTCCGTTTTCACCGATTCGGATAACTTCACCGGTTTTTATGACAAAACTTTCAGCAGCGCTGTTGGTTCTGCCTCCCATAAGGAAGATTTTTCAGAAATGGCCGAAGCCTTTTCCGTTGCGGAACAAATGCTTCTGCAGGAAATGCCCGCGCTTCCGCTTTTTTATGAAACCTCCTATTTTGCGGTTTCGCCCCGAATTTCCGGGTTGGATTATTCCGTTTACGGCGGACATATAACTTTCAGATTCTGTGAATGATAGAAAGCGCTCTTTTAAAAAAAGAGCGCTTTTTTTCTTTGGTTTACCAAAAAACATTAGTTTTATCATTTGTGGTTTTAAAAATTTTTCCTTAAAATCCCTGATTTTGGTTACAATCCTGTCACTTTTGTTGACTTTCACTCCAAAATTTAGTATCATTAGTTTGAAATATGGGGTAGACCCGTATTTACTAAAAAGAAGTGTAGAAACACTGAAATGTAAGGAGTGTCACTATGAAAAAACTTCTCGCAATGCTTCTCGCTCTCGTAATGGTTCTCTCTTTCGCAGCATGCGGAACTGAACCCGAAGCTCCGGTTGAAGAACCCGAAGCTCCCGTTGAAGAACCTACCGAAGAACCCGAAGAAGAACCCACCATCGCACATGTAGAACATGCAGATTGGTCTGAAGAAGTCAAAAATGCAATCAACGATTTCGTTGACACCTATGCTAACACTGAAAACGCATACGTAGTATTCGACTTCGACAACACCACCTCCATCTTCGACGTTGAAGAGCAGCTTGCTGTTTACCAGCTTCAGGTAATGGCATTTGCATTCACTCCCGAAGAAATGCCTGCAATCCTCGCAACCGAAATCGGCGATCTTAACGAAGACAGAACCGACCTCGGCTACGGCAACGGTTCCTATCAGGACTGGATTGACGACATCACCGCAGCATACACCTATCTCTATGAGACCTATGGTCCTTTCACCGCTGCTGGTCTTGATGCAGACGCACAGGCAACCATCCAGGCTGATGCACAGTGGGCAGAATTCGCAACCAAAATGAGAGCTATGTATGACCTCGTTTATGATGCAGAATCCCCTGCAGTTGCATATCCTTGGGTACTCTATTGGTTCACCGGCATGACCGAACAGGAAGTTTATGA
>JAZUAX010000090.1:0-29575 GCA_045638185.1 Oscillospiraceae bacterium
CATGATCAAATGCCAGCTTTATACTTATTACAAATGATGAATAACGAAAGTAAAACTCTGTATATTCCTCTTTACGGAAAGGCTCTCGTAAGCAAAAAAAGAATAATCCTTTAAGATAAAAAAGCCGAACAGATATGGGAAAAAGAAAAATTCCCTCTCGGAAGAAAAAGCAGATCAAAATGGCTTGCCTATTTTATGGGAATGCGCTCCGCAGTAATTGATAGCTGGGTTTTTGAAAAACTTTCCGAAAAGCCGGAAAGCCTGGTTCTCCATATCGGCTGCGGCCTGGATTCCAGAATTGAAAGGGTAAAAGCTCCTTTTGAAAAATGGTTCGACGTGGATTTCCCGGAAGTTATGGAAGTTCGAAGAGAATATTTTTCTGAAACAGAAAAGTATAAAATGCTCGGTGCTTCCGCTTCCGAAACGGAATGGATCCAAAATCTTCCGGATTCCAATAATACGGTTGTTGTTCTCGAAGGGATCAGCATGTATCTTTCAGAAAAAACCATCAAAAACCTTTTCGCAGCTGTTTCCGAAAAATTTCCGTGTGCGGAAATAATTATGGACGTTTATACCGAAAAAGCGGTAAAAGCAAGCAAAATCAAAAACCCGATAAAAGAGGTGGGCGCTCTTCCTTCTTTCGGTGTTGATGATGCTTTGGTTTTTGAATCCGGAAAAGTAAAATTTTCCGAAGAAATTGAAATGACCCCTGAAGAAAAAACAGAAGAACTTTCCGGTTTTGAAAAAGCGTTTTTTAAAAAAATGTTTGCCGGAAAATTTGCAAAAAGTCTTTATAAAATTTTTACTTACGAAATATAATAAAAAAGCTCTGCGGATTTCCGCAGAGCTTTTTTTATTTCAGTTGTCGCAAATTTCAAGAACGGCTTTCGTTACTGCAAAGGCAGTTTTCTGTATATCGCGCTTATCGATCATGCTTTCAAGATCGGAAGGATTGGAAACAAAGCCAACTTCCAGCATAACCGCAGGGCACATTGTAAGCCTTGTTACGGAATAATAACCCGCTTCGGCACCTTCGTTATCACGTTTTGTGGAAGCGCTGATATAATCGCAGAGACGTTTTGCAAAATCGGCGCTGTGGTCATAATGGTAATAAACATAGGTTCCGCACCAGAGGTTTGCAGGAGAACTTTCGGCAACGGAGTTTGCATGGCAGCATATATAAACGTCTGCGTAACCGTATCTTGCCGGATTTATGCGTCCGTAGGTTTCAAGCTTTTCGTCCTGAGTGTAAATCGGAATTATTTTTGCTCCGAGTTTTTCAAGTGATTCCGCAATTGCCATTGTGTTTGCAAGATTTATTTCGGATTCAAAAACACCTTTCTCACCGACTATGCTCAAAGCGCCCGGGTCGGGTCCGCCGTGACCGGAACATACCGCAGCAGTTATTCCGGAAAGAGGTCTTGAAGGATCATCGGAAAGGGTGGGAACACCTTTAAGCACAACGGAAAAAGTTCCATTTTCCGTATCAGTAAATATATCCCATCCCCAGAGAGGAACTTTTGAAAAGAAATGAACGGTTATACTTCCGTCACTGTTATCAACCGGGTTGATTCGGTACATAAGATTCGATTCGGTATCGGTTGAGGAAAAATCGCTCCATTCGGTATTATAAAGAGTAAGGGAAAAAGTTTTTCCGCTTATACTTCCTTTAAAAGCGGGAAAATCAGAAGATTTTATTATGAATTTTTCATAATTCTCTCCGATTTCACGGTCGGTTGAAGAAACACGGCAGGTTATATCGGTTTTGCCGGTGATGATATCGCAGTGGGAAGGTTTTATATATCCGCCGCAGGAAATTTTATACCAACCGTTTTCGGCTATTTCCGAAACATAATCGGTGCAGCCGGTGCGAAGAGTTGTAATATAATTTCCGGAATCAGAATCGCCTTCTTCAACCCCTGCAAGGTCCGCGTTCGCTTTGATTGCAAATTTTGCTTCGCTTCCGACATAATAAATTGCGGAAGCACTTTCATATTCCGTGTTTTTTCCGTTATAGGAAAGGTAATATGTAACTTTACCGATTTCGGTAACTTCATTTTCGGGATAGTTTCCGGAAAGCTCAACGGTTTTGCTGAACCTTGCGGGAACGCCTTTGTCAGCATAGGCAACCTGCTCAAGAACAAAGGTCTTATCGCTGATTTTTGCGGTTACGTAACCGCCGGAAGGACCGATGCAGGAAAGTTTGAGCTGGCGTTTTTCGGAAGAAACTATTTCCGAAGAGGAGGGGAAGCAGGATGAAAGGCTTTTTGTGGTTCCGCTTCCGGTGCTTTCACCGGTGCCTCTGATAAGGGTTACGGAAACGGAGTTGTTCCCTTGGGAGAAAGTATAGGTCTTTCCTTTTTTGGGAACATCAACAGTTGCGGCAAAAAGTCCGTTTTCACTGATACGTTCAATTTCCTCTCCGTTCATATAAAGCGGTTTTTCTGGATCGGAAGTTCCAAAAATGCTGTATTTTTCAGTGGCAACGGAAAGTTTTGAACCTGTGGGACGGGTTACCGAAAGAGTTTTAGGAACGGAAAATTCGGCATAATCATCAAGAATATTGCTGTCAAAATAAGCGGTTAAAAAATCTGCTCTTCCGCCGATATTTGCAGCCAGATCGGAATAATCCGAAACACAGAATCCGAAACCGTTTATTTTGTTAACAAGAAATTGGTTGTTAAGTTCAAAACTGTCGGAATAAAAATCACCTTTTACGGAAGGGGAAAGAACTTTTCCAAGGTCGTTTATTGTGATTATCCTTGCGTCTGGAAATTCGGCGGCAATTTCAAGAAGATATTCTTCATAGCCGTTTTCGGAATGGCAGGAAAGAAGATTTTCTATAAAAAGGTTTTTGAAATAACCTTTCCCATAAAAATATTTTGCGGTTTCAAAAGCTTTTTCGTCGCCGAAAGGAATAAGAAACGAAAGACATTCGCTTCCGGAAGCCACGGAATATTCAGCAAAAGCTTCTTCGGAAATTCCATCTGAAAAAACAAGGTGTTTTCCGGGTTTTAAACCTTTAAGATGTTCTTCGTTAACAAGAGTATAAATTTCAAAATATTCGATTCCGTTAACGACGCTTATATATTCGGAATAAAGATCCATCGAATTGGTTTTTCTCAGATCGAGAAGAATACCGTTAAACCCTTTTTTGAGGCCATAGGAATAAATTTCTTCCGGAGAAAATTCATCATCGGAAGAGACCGAAAAAAGTTTTGCCTCAGGAAGTTCAAAAGCAAAAGCCGTTGCCGAAAACAAAAGAACGACCGTAAAGGCAAATAATAACGAAACTAACTTTTTCAAATTTTGAATTCCTCCGGATCAAAAGTCGGAAGTTCCGGTGTTTTCGGGCGCGGAACTCTTAAAAGCGGATCATAATCAAATGAACGGCAATGAAAGCCTTTGTCAACAATTCCCTTTTTCTTGCAAAGAACATTTTTGCCGTCAGAGGAAAGATATCCGCCGGAACAATATTCACATCTGGGTTCAATATTTTTATCAAAAAATTTTTTGTCGAACATAAAAGAAAATCCTCCGTTTCCGGAATTTTATTTGTTTTTATTGTATCATAAGTTATTATATTTTTCCACGGAAAAAATTATTAAATTTTAATCCAAAGAGGAATAAAACTCTTTTTGCGAAATTAAAAAACTTTTTGACTTTTTGAATTGACATAACATTGGTACAGGTATAATATTAAATTATATATAAGCATCTGTTACGGAGGCGGAAAGATGAAAAGGATAATTTCATTGTTTTTAAGTTTTCTTATGGTGACGGCTCTTTTGCCGTATAATGTCTGGGCAATGGAAATTGGCGAAGAAAACATTTGTGAATGTGAAGCTGAAGCAGAACACGTTCACGAAGAAGAATTTCAACATAAGGAATTTGTTTCTGAAGAAGTTCAGCTGGAAGAACCGCTTGAAGAGGAAATAATTACTGAAGAAATAAGTAACGAAGCTGAAACTTTGGGAGCGGCTTACATTGTTGCGTCAGGAAAATGCGGTCCGAATGTAACTTGGAGTCTTGATTCCAACGGAAAACTTACCATAAGTGGTACAGGAGAAATGACGAATTATGAGTTTTCTTCAACCTATGGTACAACTGCGCCTTGGGGAAAATATAGAGCAAACTTGAGAAAACTTGTTATTGAAGAGGGCGTAACGACTATAGGGGATTACGCATTTTATTATGCAAGTGAACTTACTGGAAACCTTATAATTCCTGACAGTGTAAATAAGATAAATGATGGTGCCTTTTCTTATTGCGGTTTTGACGGGAATCTTATTATTGGAGATAACGTCGAATTTATTGGAGTATGCGCTTTTTATGGATGCGACAAATTTAAAGGAAGTCTTATAATTCCTGATAGTGTTGAAATAATAGGAACAGCTGCTTTCTATTATTGTTCAGGATTTACCGGAGATCTTATTATACCGGATAGCGTACTTCATATAGAAGATTTCGCTTTTTGCGATTGTGATGGTTTTACCGGAAGTCTTATAATTCCTGACAGTGTATTTGTAATTGGAGAAGATGCTTTCTGCGATTGTGATGGCTTTAATGGAAATCTTGTAATTGGAAATAATGTAATGTTTATAGAAAGTTATGCTTTTGCCGATTGTCCCGGATTTACCGGAAACCTTACAATTCCTGATAGTGTGGTAACAATAGGCGAAGGTGCTTTTTATGGTTGCCGAGGATTTAACGGAAATCTTTCCATAGGAAATAGTGTAACGAAATTGGATGCGGGTGCTTTTTATGAGTGTTCTGGATTTACCGGTAATCTTATTATAGGAAACAGTGTGGAAACAATAGGATATGTAGCTTTTTATAATTGTCAGGGATTTACTGGAAATCTTGTGTTTTCGGAAAATATAACAAACATTGAAAATGCAGCTTTTGAAAATTGCGGGATCAATAATTATTATTTTACAGGAAATGCTCCTGAACCTATTGAAGATGACGGAATGGAATATTTGCCGTTCGATTTGATGAATGATACTATTTATTATCCGGAAGAAAATACAACATGGATTATTAAAAACGGAAAATGGAATGGCTATATTGCTTTGGGTTGGAGAGAACATGAATGCAGCTTCGGTGAGTGGTATATTATTAGTGAACCTACATGTTTTGAAGATGGCGAAGAACAAAGAAAATGTGTTGGATGTTCTAAATATGAAACACGAGAGGTAAAAACAACCGGACATAGCTTTGGCGAATGGAACGAAACAAAAAAACCTACTTATGAAGAAACCGGGGAAGAATATAGAATATGTGAACGTTGTAGTTATAAGGAAACAAGAGTTGTTCCAAAGCTGGAATATGCTTATGGCGATGTAAACGGAGATAAAAAAATTAATGTTATTGATGTATATATTGTAAGATTGTTTGCAGCAAAGCTTGTTTCCTTAGATGAAGAACAGGGAATTTTGGCAGATGTTGACGGAGATGGAAAAATTAGCGTTATTGATGCAAACATAATCCGTAAATTCGCTATAAATGACATTACAGTTTTCCCAATAAAAGGAGGACACGAGCATAATTATAATAAAGACAAATTTATAGAGACTCCAACATGTACTGAAGCTGGAGTAAAAAAAGCTTATTGCGCTTGTGGTAAATTTATAACTACGGAAGCAACTCCTTTTGGTCATAATTATGTTGAAAAAATAACTGCGGAAGCAACTTGCATAAAAGAAGGCGCAAAAACATTTACCTGTGAAAGATGCGGAGATAGCTACACAGAGTCCATTCCGACAAATGAAAACCATAATTATTCGGAAAAGATTACCAAAAATGCAACATGCGGAGCAACAGGTGTAAAAACCTATACCTGTGCCCGTTGTAATGATAATTATACCGAGGATATTCCTGCAACGGGAAATCATAATTACAGATCTCAGATAACAAAAAATGCAACCTGTGGAGCAACAGGTGTAAAAACTTATACCTGCTCTGTTTGCAAAGATAAATATACCGAAGAAATTCCCGCAACAAACGCTCACAAATACAGTAGCAAAACGACAAAGAATCCGACCTGTACAGCAGAAGGAATAAAAACCAGCACCTGCTCTGTATGCAAACACAGTTATGAGGAAATAATTCCGGCAAACGGACATAACTGGAGTAATGCGACCTGCACCAAAGCAAAAACCTGCAGAACATGCGGAGCAACCTCTGGTTCTGCTCTCGGACATAACTATGTGGGTGGAAGCTGTACAGTTGCAGGAAAATGCAGCAGATGCAGCGCAAAACAGTCTGCTCCGGGTCACAACTATGTAAATGGAAGGTGCTCGGTTTGCGGAGCTGTTAATCCGAATGCACAGTGGTCTGAAGAAGAACTTCTTAAAGCTTATGGTTACATTGATGAAGCACGCAAATGTGCGGAAGTTGCACTTGATTATGCAAGCAGAGCTCAAAATACGAGTTATGCTTCTACGATGCGCTCATATGTAAACACAGCAAAAAATGAAGGTAGAAAAGCAAATGCGTGGCTTTGTATGGCTGCGGAAGTTGCGGCAGCCAACTGCGATTTACCGATAGATGACTCTTCACTTTATTACAGCCTTACGGATGCTGGTGATTGCTTTATAAAAGCATATAATATGAATGTTAGTGATATCTTTGATGCAGCGTCTTTCTATATGGAATTGTATATGGGATACAGTTATACTCTTAAAGCAAGAACGGCTATCTACTATGAATACAATTCATAATGTGATAAATATCTAAAAAGCACCCGTGCTCATTTTTGAGCACGGGTTGTTATTTGTTTTTCTATAATCTTCTTTAAAAACCCTTCTTTTTCGCTTTTTGCCGGAACAATCGAAAGAAGAAAAAGTGCCGCCATGCAAAGAAGGCTTACTGCTGCGGGCGCTGAAGCAGAAAGCAAAGCTTCTGCTTTTCCGCCCATTGCGGAAAAAACTTCGGCGGTTCCTCCGGAAAATAAAAGAAAAATACGGAGCAAAAGGGCGGTTAATCCAGCATGGAAAAAACGCGAAACAGTAAACGGGAAAAGCGGGATTTTGCTTTCCTCAGTAACCGCCGCAACCTGAAGAATAACTGAAATTCCGGAAAAGGAAACAATTGCCCCCGCGGCAAGAATTGCAGTAAATCCTCCGATTTCACCGCAGGAAAAAACTCCGGCGGTAACTTCGAAAAAACCGGAAAACAAGGCTTTTGCCAAAGGTGAGGAAATCATGGAAAAAGTTTTTCCCATCAATGCAATTTCCAGAACACCGCAGGCAATTACAATAAAAGAACACATTCGAAAACAGCTTTCAGCGGCGGAAATAACGGATTCTACCGCGCAGGCAGCGTTGCTTTTCCTGGGAAAAGCAGCAGGGGAAGAAAAATCTTCCGGAGTTTTTAAAAAAAGTGAAATGGCGGCTGCAATTATCAGTGAAGAGAAAAACTGAGCGCCAAAAAGCAGAAAGCCGATTTTTATACTTCCGAAAACACCGGTTCCTACCGCACCGATCAGAAACGAAGGCCCGGCATTGACGCAATAACAAAGCATTTTTGAAGCGGTGTTTCTGTCGAGAAGATTTTCTGATACAAGGTCGCTCAGGCATTTTGTCGCGGCAGGATAGCCTCCGAAAAGTATGGCAGGAAAAACTCCGCAGCAAACGGAAGGCAGCTTTAAAAGCCTTGCAAACGGTTTTAAAACGGTGGCCAGAAAATCCGATGCGCTGCTTTTGCAGATAAAGACTGACAGCGCCATAAATGGGAAGCCGGGATAACGGAGAAAGAACATAGATTGAGTCCTTTCTGAATTCCTTCGGAAAGGACTGAGCCATTTAAAAGGAGAATAACGCAAAGCGAAATTGCGCAAAGAGAAGTTAAAAAATTTTGTTTGGTCAAAAAACACCAGCCCTTTTTTCGCAAGTTTGGAACAATTCGCGCCTTGATGTAAAGCGTTTTATGTGGTATCATAAATCTATGAAAAGAAGAAAGGTTTTAGAAAGGAGAGCGTTTTTTTATGAAAAAACTTCTGGCTTTCATTTTAATAATTGTGCTGGCTTTTTCCGGCTGCGGCGCAGAAAAAATCGGAACGGATTATGATTTTTCAAAAGTCATGGAAGAAACAATGGAGAATATAATTGAAAACGCGCCAAATCCCGGTCACAGCAGTATTGCCGGCGAATGGTCGGTAATGGTTGCCGCAAGGAGCGGCGCCGATGTTCCGGAAGGCTGGTACAACACCTATTATGAAAACCTTTGTGCAACTCTTGAGGAAACTTCCGGTGTTCTTACGAACACAAAACACAGCAATTATTCAAGAGCGGCGCTTACTGTTACCGCAATCGGAAAAGATCCGACGAATATTAACGGTTATAACCTTTTTGCTCATCATTCCGATTTTGAGTTTGTTTCCAAACAGGGGCTTCCGGGAAGTATTTTTTCTCTGATATCATTGGATTCAGCCGGATATGAAATTTCCGGCGTTGACAGAAACGTTTTCATCGATCATATTCTTTCGGAAGAATATGATTGCGGCGGCTGGGCATTACAGGGAGAAGAACCGGACGTTGATATAACTGCCCAGGTTATTCAGGCGTTTTCAAAATATTATGGAACAGATGAAAGAATAACTGCCGCAGTCGATAGAGCGGTCGACCATCTTTCAAAAGTCCAGCAGGAAAATGGAGGATTTTTTGCCTGGGAAGGTGAAAACGTACAGACAACAGCGCAGGTTATAATCGCCCTTTCTTCCATCGGAATAGATATCCGCACCGATGAACGTTTTATAAAAGAAGGCGGCTGGATAGGTTCCTATTTCATGCAGTATTATCTTGGCGATGGCGAATTCTGCCACACTCTCGGAATGGCAAAAGACCCAATGGCGACCGACCAATGCATGCAGGCAATGGTTGCTCTCCGGCTTTTTGAAAACGGCGAAAGATATTACGATTTTACAAAAATAAAATAAAAAAATCCCGGCCAGCGGCCGGGATTTTTTTTTATTTGCTTTCTTTTTTCTTTGCAAATTTAGGGTTCTTTGCGCGTTTTTTCTTAACGGAATATCCCATCTGACCGATTTTTTTGCCCTGTGCAAAATATTCGCCATGGGAATAGAACATAACGCCCGCTTTGCGAAGGTCAAGTTTTCCGTCTGCATCGATATATTTGTCATCGACCTGAATTGCAACAATTTCCGCAATGAACATATCGTGGCTTCCGAGATGTTTTACTTCGGTCACCTTGCATTCAAGAGAAATGGGGCTCTGTGCAAGGATAGGTGCAGAAACTTTGGAAGCAGGAAGAGCGGTAAGTTTCATCTCAGCAAACTTATCGGTATCTTTTCCGGAACGTACTCCGCAAAAATCAGCAGCGCGAACAAGAGCATCGGTGGTTACATTGATAACAAATTCTCCGCTTTCAGCGATAAGGTGGTGGCTCCATCTTTCCGGGCGGACAGAAATATAGGTCATCGCCGGGCTGGAGTTGATAATTCCGGTCCAGGCAATGGTGAGTACGTTGGGTTCTTCAACGGTGCCGCAGGTTACAAGAGCTGCAGGAAGAGGAGAAAGAAGAGTTGCGGGTTTCCAAACTTGTTTTGCCATAATTTCCTCCAAAAAATTTTATTTTAATAATTTATTATATCATCTTAAAGATTATTCCGTCAATGTCTGTATTATTAAAAATCATTTGCTGTGAATTATTTTTTTATTTCAGTAAAAAATAAATTTCGGGTGATTTAATGGAAAAATTAAAAAAAGACGGAAAAATATTTGCAATCGGTGCGGCGGGATATTTTCTTCTGGAAACTTTGTGGCGAGGTCACAGCCATTGGTCAATGGCTGCCGCCGGAGGAATTTCACTTCTTATTCTTGTGAAAATTTTCAAAAAACTCAAAAATGTTCCGCTCTATTTTAAATCGATAGTCGGCGGAACGGTGATAACCGCGGTTGAATTTGTTTTTGGAATTGTTTTCAATATGATTCTCGGAATGTCCGTGTGGGATTATTCCTCTCTTCCGGGAAACATTCTTGGCCAGATTTGTCCGCTTTTCAGCGTTCTTTGGTGCGGGCTCAGTTTTATTGTTGCGTTTTTTGAAAAACTTATTTCTTCCGGAAAAATTATGTTCTTTAAAAAGGCTCTTCCATAAATTTTCGGAATATAAATTTCTCTTCGGGCAAAAATAAAACCGAGGTGAAGAAAAATGAGCAGTAACAACGAGAAACTTAAAAACAAGGGCGGACCGGCGTTTGAAAACGACCCTAAAAGGGTAAGACCGTTTGGAACTTTTAACCCGATGCAGCAGGAACGTATTATTACTCACATGAATACGATTGGTTCCAAAAAAGAAGAGATGCGCCGATCTGAAGGCTCCTTAAACATCAAAGATATGATAGATATCGATTCTATTTGATTCTTTGAAAAAAGTTTCCGGCGGAGGAAAGGAAGAAGTTTTCCTCCGACTACATATTAACCTAAAAATACCTTCCGGAATAAAATAAATTACGGAGGGAGGAGATACATATGTCTGATTTAAACGGCATGCAGAGCTGGTTCCTTGGAGCAAATGCTCCGAAAGGATATTTTTCAAGGTTCGATCAGCTTTTTTCTGCGCCGCCGAAAGGCCGTTGCTTCCTTTTGAAAGGCGGACCGGGAACAGGAAAATCCACCGTGCTCAAAAAAATAGCAGCGGTGCTCAAAGAAAAAGACCCGGGGACTGAGCTGGTTTTTTGCTCGGCAGATACAGATTCGCTTGATGCTGTAATAACTTCGGACGGGAGTTTTTGTGCGCTGGATGCAACTTTGCCGCATGCCGTTGAGCCCAAATATCCCGGCGCTTATGAAACTGTGGTTTCGCTTTCGGATTGCTGGAATGAAAAAATTTTGCGTGAGCATACAAAAGAAATTGCAGAACTTTTTGATAGCAACAGAAACCTGCACGAAGAAGCAAGAAGATATATTTCTGCTGCGGCTAATCTTCTCGATGAAGCTTCAAAACTTGAAACGGAAGCGTTATATCAGGGAAAAACGGAAAAAGCAGCTTTGAGAATTTGTTTAAGAGAATTTGGAAAGAAAAAATTACATAAAGGAACGGAAAAACAGCGTCTGCTGAGTGCAGTTACAGGAAAAGGTGTTTTTTTCCTTGAACAAACTCCGAAAATTCTATGCGAAAGAATATATGTGCTTGATGACGATGCGGGCGCATTTTCAAGGATTTTTTTGAGCACCGTAAGGAAATTTGCTATTGAACGCGGGTTTGATATTATAACTTGCCGTTGTTCGATTTTTCCTCTGGAAAAAATCGAACATGTTTTTATTCCAAAACTCAAACTTGGTTTTATGACAGAAAATAAAAGACATAAAATAAAAATCGTTCCTTACAGAACAATTTGTTCAAAAAGATTTCTGGATCCGGAAAAATATAAAATGAAAAAGACGCGCATAAAATTTGCGCTTCGTTCTGCGGCAGATTTGATCGGCGAAGCGGTTTCCTGTCTTTCCGAAGCAAAACGAAAACATGATGAACTTGAAAAGTTTTATATTGAGGCAATGGATTTTTCGAAAATCAACGAAAAACTTGAAAGAATAATAATGGACATAAAGTAAAAAAGCGGTGGGTTTTCCCGTCGCTTTTTATCTTCCGGAATAACGGAAAAAATAAAGGCCAATATTATAAATGAAAGAACTTGAAAAAGCGAGGTAAAACATGTTCAAATTTTCCGGTTTTTCGCCAAAGGCAAACTCCGCAATAAATTCCGCAATGTATGAAGCTTCCGCGCTGGGACATTCCTTTATCGGAACCGAACATATCCTTTGGGGAATTCTTAAAGAAGATGAAACCAAGGATTTCAAAACTTTTGCGGAATATAATATAGATTCTGAAAAAATAATGGGCAGACTTTTGGAAAAGGTGGGAAGGGGCTTTAAATCGAATCTTTCTCCTTCGGATTTTTCTCCTCTATGTCGGAAAGTTCTTGAAAACTCTCTTTCAGAAGCAAAAAAAATCGGGGCACTTGCAGATGTAAGTACAATACTTTCGGTGCTTCTTAAAGAATCGGAATGCGGAGCAGTAAAATATTTGGTTGCTTTCGGATGCGATATAGATAAACTTTTTAAAGAAGTTAACACCGCTCCGGTTTCAATGGATTATCAGCCTAAGGATAAACAAAAGTTAAAGACTCCGGGGCTTGATAAATATAGCAGAGATCTGACAAAACTTGCGAAGGAAAATGTTTTTGATCCGGTTATCGGAAGAGAAAAAGAGATAAACAGAGTTATCCAGATCTTATCCAGAAGAACAAAAAACAACCCCTGTCTTATAGGCGATGCAGGAGTTGGAAAAACTGCAATTGCCGAAGGACTTGCCCAAAGAATGGCAAAAGGGGAAGTTCCGGATGTTCTTAAAAATAAAAGACTCTGCTCGCTGGATCTTTCTCTCATGATTGCCGGAACAAAATACCGAGGGGATTTTGAGGAGAGGATAAAGACAGTTATTGATGAAGTTATACGGTCAAATAATATAATCCTGTTTATAGATGAGGTGCATACTATTGTCGGAGCAGGCGCTGCGGAAGGTGCAATAGATGCTTCAAACATTTTGAAACCGCAGCTCGCAAGGGGAGAAATTCAGCTTATCGGTGCAACAACAACAGAAGAATACAGGAAATTCATCCGTAAAGAAAGCGCATTGGAGCGCCGTTTTCAAAGTGTTGATGTGGCGGAACCGGATTCGGAAACGGCAATTGAAATTCTTAGAGGATTAAAAGAACGCTATGAAAATTTTCATAAAATAACTATTTCGGAAAATGCAATGGAAGCGGCTGTAAGGCTTTCGGTAAGATATCTTCCGGAAAAGCGTCTTCCGGATAAAGCAATCGATCTGGTTGATGAAGCCTGTTCCCTGAAAGTTATAGAAAACAACTGTTCAAGAGAAGCTTTTTCAAAAATACTCTGTGAGGAAGATGTTGCAAAAGTACTTTCTTTTATAACCGGTATTGAAGTAGGAAAGATAACGGAAGACGAAGGAAAAAGATTGCTTTGCCTTGAAGAAAAACTTCATAAAAGAGTTGCGGGTCAGGAAAAAGCAGTTTCGATCGTGTCAAAGGCGATCCGCAGAAACAGAGCAGGTCTTCGTGACCCGAAACGTCCTATTGGAAACTTTCTTTTCACAGGTCCTGCAGGAGTTGGAAAGACTGAACTTTCAAAAGCCCTTGCAGAAGAACTTTTCTGTGATGAAAAAGCTCTGATTCGTTTTGACATGTCCGAATATTCGGATAAATCTTCTGTCACAAAACTGATAGGCTCTCCTCCGGGTTATGTGGGTTATGACGAAGGTGGAAAACTTACCGAAGCGGTTCGGCGCAGACCTTTTTCTGTTTTGCTTTTTGATGAAATAGAGAAAGCGGATCCGGGAATTTATAATCTTTTTCTTCAGCTTATGGATGAAGGAACCCTTACGGATTCTCACGGAGCAAAAGTGGATTTTACAAACTGTGTGATTATAATGACCTCCAATGTCGGCGCAGAATTTATAGGAAAAGGAATGAATCTTGGCTTTTCGGTTCTTGATGAAAACGGAAAAAACGATTTTAACGGAAAAGCGGTTTTTGGAGAAATTAAAAAACTTTTTCGTCCGGAATTTATAAACCGTATTGATGAAACGGTGGTTTTTGAGCGTCTTGATGAATCTGCAGCCAAAAAAATTGCGGAAAAATATTACGGAAAACTTGAAAAACGCCTTTCCGGAGCAGGAATAAAAGCGGATTTTTCCGGATCGGCCATCGAAAATGCAGTAAAAAACGGTTTTTCGCCGGATAAAGGTGCGCGTCCTCTTCAAAGATATATTCGCGAAGCGGCGGAGGATCCGATTTCGGAGATGATGCTTTCCGGGGAAATCTCTTCAGGTGACAGGATAACCTGTGAAGAATCTGCCGAAGGAAAGCTTCTTTTTAAAAAAACACAGGAAATTTTTATATAAAAAAAGCCGCATGGAATGCGGCTTTTTTTTATTTAAGCGCAATGGCTTCAATTTCAATGGAAACACCTTTCGGAAGTGCGGCAACCTGAACGCAGCTTCTGGCAGGAAAAGGTTCTTTGAAAAATTCTGCATAAACAGCATTTATTGCGCCGAACTGTG
Organism: Oscillospiraceae bacterium; assembly: GCA_045638185.1. GTDB lineage: Bacteria > Bacillota > Clostridia > Oscillospirales > Ruminococcaceae > UMGS1668. Next base: position 14,108 of record JAZUAX010000090.1, read on the forward strand.
CCATATCGGTGATGAAAACGCTTGTTTTGATAACTTTATCAAAACTGCTTCCGCCTGCTTCAACAACAGTTTTGAGATTGAGAAGAGCCTGTCTGGTCTGTTCGGAAATATCTTCGCTTACGCTTCCGTCGGGAGCAACCGGGATCTGTCCGCTTGTAAAAATCATTTCTCCGAGGCCAATTGCCTGGGAATAAGGTCCGATTGCTGCGGGAGCATTATCTGTGTGGATTCTATTCTTTTCCATTATATATCCTCCGCTTTTTTTGTTATGTGGAGCAGGCAACGGGAATCGAACCCGCCTCTGTGGCTTGGGAAGCGACCGTTCTACCGATGAACTATGCCTGCGTTTTCATAGAATATTATGTTTCTTTTAAATAAAAATGTCAAGCGGAAAAATGTCGCCGGGTTTTGAAAAAACTTAAATTGACAAAAATCGACGGAGGGTATATTCTTTGATTATAGTAATAAAATGGAGGAAGAAGCAATGAAAACCATAACCCTCGGTTCCACCGGAATTACAACACCTCAGAACGCATTCGGCGCGCTTCCTGTTCAGCGCGACGATATGGAAACTTCAATAAAAATTCTCCGCCGGGCTTTTGAAGGCGGAATGACATTTTTTGATACAGCAAGAGCATATACCGACAGCGAAGAAAAAATCGGAAATGCTCTTTCCGATGTTCGCGACAAAATCTTCATTGCAACAAAAACCGCTGCAAAAACTCCTGAAGGATTCTGGAAGGATCTCGAAACTTCTCTGAACCTTTTAAAAACGGATTATGTGGATATTTATCAGTTCCATCAGGCCTCCCAATGTTATAAACCTGGGGACGGAACCGGGATGTATGAGGCGATGCTTGAAGCAAAAGCGCAGGGAAAAATTCGCCATATAGGTATAACCGCACACAAAATCAAAGTTGCGGAAGAGGCTGTTGAAAGCGGACTTTATGAAACTCTCCAGTTCCCGCTGAGTTATCTTTCCGGAGAACAGGAACTTAACCTTGTAAAAAGATGCAAAGAGCAGAACATGGGCTATATCGCTATGAAAGCACTTGCAGGCGGCCTTATAAACAATTCTGCGGCTGCTTTTGCATGGATGAGCCAGTTCGATAACGTACTTCCAATCTGGGGAATCCAGCGCATGACTGAACTTGAAGAATTCCTTGCTTTCTTTGAAAATCCCGCAGAAATGAAAGGCGAGCTTTTTGAAACAATTGAAAAAGACCGCGCCGAACTTGCAGGAGATTTCTGCCGCGGATGCGGATATTGTCTGCCATGCCCGGCAGGAATAAAGATATATGACTGCGCAAGAATGTCACTTATGATCCGCCGCGCTCCGACCAAAAACTGGATTTCTGAAGAATGGCAGGCAGAGATGGCAAAAATCGAAAACTGCATCCATTGCGGAAAATGTCATACAAAATGTCCCTATGGACTCAATGCCTCAGAAATCCTTGTAAAAAACCTTGAGGATTATAAAAAGATTATTTCCGGAGAAATTAAAGTTTGATTTGAACAATAAAAAAGCACCTGCCGTCGCAGGTGCTTTTTTATTCCCGAAAAGGGGAAAATTAAAGAGAAAAAAGAGAAGAATTTATTCGATTGCGTTAACTGATTCAAATTCTTCGGTAATAACAGCAGAAGGAGCTTTGGTGAACTTGGAAACGAGGTAGATAACTCCGGCAGAAAGAAGGAAAGCGGGAAGAAGTTCGTAAATTGTAAGAATGCTGATTCCGTTTTCTTTGCCGAAAGGAGTGAAAATATATTCCCAGATGAAAACCATTGCGCCGCCGGAAATCATACCGGCAACTGCTGCGGAATGGGTAACTTTTTTCCAGAAAAGGCTGATGAGCATAAGCGGACCGAAAGTTGCGCCGAAACCTGCCCAAGCGAAGGAAACTACGTTAAAAATAACACTGTTTTCGTCAAGTGCAACAATAACGCCGAAAAGCGCGATTGCAACAAGAACGATTTTGGAGCAGCGCATAACCTGTTTGTCGGTGGCTCTTTTGTGGAAAACGCCCTGATAAAGGTTTTTCGAAAAGGCGGAAGCCGCAATGAGAAGATAGGAATCGGAAGAGCTGATGGTTGCGGCGAGAATACCGGACATGATAACACCGGCAACGAGAGGCGGAAGAAGTTTTCCGCAGATTATGATGAATACGTTTTCTGCACCGGAAGAGGAAAGAAGAGCTTCTTCGGTGGGAAGCATTGCTCTTCCGATGATACCGATTGCAACTGCAGCAGCAAGAGAAATGATTACCCAGACTGTTGCAATGCGGCGGCTCATGGTGATTTCAGAAGTTTTTCTGGCAGCCATAAAGCGGAGAAGAACCTGGGGCATACCGAAATATCCAAGTCCCCAGCTGAGAGTTGAAAGAACAGTGATGATTCCGTAAGCGCCTGCTTCACCGAAAATCGGTTTTCCGTTTTCAATAAGCTGAAGTCCGTTTTCACCGACAACGGGGGTTGCGATTCCGAAAAGCTCGAAGAAACCGGGAATGTCTTTTGCGTTCTCAAGAACAGCGCCGAATCCGCCGGCGGAAATTGTTGAAAGGGTAAGGATAACGGTAAGCGCAATTATCATAACGACAGCCTGCATAAAGTCAGAAGCACTCTCTGCAAGGAATCCGCCAAGGAAGGTGTAAACAATTACGAAAACTGCTCCGATGATCATCATAGGAACATAGGGAAGACCGAAGAGAGTGGAGAAGAGTTTTCCACAGGCTACAAAACAGCTTCCTGCATAGACAGAGAAGAAAACAAGGATGAAAATCGAAGCGATGATAAGAAGAGATTTTTTGCCGTCTGCTTCGTGGAAGCGCTTGGAAAAATAATCCGGAACGGTTATGGCGTCAACCTTGATGCTGTATTTGCGGAGACGTTTTGCAACAACAAGCCAGTTTACATAAGTACCTGCGGCAAGACCGACTGCGGTCCAGAATGCATCTGCAAGGCCCATCCAATATGCAACACCCGGAAGTCCCATCAAAAGCCAGCCGCTCATGTCGGAAGCTTCTGCACTCATTGCGGTGACCCATGGACCAAGACTGCGTCCGCCGAGAAAATATTCATCGCTGTTCTTGTTTGCGCGTTTGGAAAAATACACGCCGATGGCGATTACAACAGCCATGTAAAGAACCATTGAAATTAACATTTTGATCTGTGCGTCAGTCATGGTGAATGTCCTCCGTTGTTTAAAACTTGAGCATATTATACACCTTCGTTTTATAAACTGCAATACAGAATGAATTTTATACAAAAATTAGACGATTTTAATATTATATATGAAATAATAGCTTATATAAAAGAAAAATTAACTATACGAATTTAAAGAATAATAAAAATACAAATTTTAGCGAAATAAAAATAATTCAGCAAAATAAAGCATTAAAGTATAAAGCCGAACATTTTTGTCGGAAGAGGTTGACTAAAACAGAAATAAGTACTACTATAAATATGTATATAATCATCTGAAAAAGAGGGTTTGAAAAATGATTAAAAAATATTTAAAAAAGATGATTTGTTCACTTCTTGCCGCTTTAATGGTAATAACCGCTGTACCGGTCAATGCGATAGCATTTGAAATGGAGCAGATTGGCGAAAGCATTGATGCAGAAGAGAACATTGTTGCTTCGGATGTCGAGGAGGACATTTTTTTCGAAGAGTTTGAGCACGAAGCGGAAACTTTGGAGGCGACGACACCTAAAACTGTAACCATAGATCAGGCTGAAGAAAGATTAAACTCTTTAATAAATAAATTAGACGGAAAAGCATTTACTGTGAGTGGAGATTTTTGTACAAGTGCTCACGAAGAAAACGATAATGTGGGAAGTGTAGTAGCTACAACTTGGTTTAAAGATCTTATTGGAATGGGAACTATTTATACTTCAAATTTTCCTACAATATATTGGTCTAGTGGAACAGAAGGAAGTAGGACAGGAGCACAATGTTATGGTTTTGCATGTTTTGCTCATTGGTACATTTTTGGACAAAAAAATACAGACAAAGTTATAAGTAAATTCGAGGCAAAAGGACCTCTAACTTATGATACTTTGAAAAAGGCTTGTCCAGGAGATGTTATACAAACTAATCGTTGGGGAACCGAGTATGGTCATACAATGATTTTTATAAGTTGTGACAGTTCTGGTTTTAAAGTTTTGGACGCAAATGGAATATATTATCCAAAAAAAGAAGATTGGTGTGAAATTACTACTCATACTTATGATTACAATAAAAATTACCAAGTAGCTATTACGGGAGTAACAAATTATGATAGAAGTTTGCATCATTACGATGACTACGGTTACTGCAGCCACTGCAAAAAATATTATGAAGAAATAAATGCAAATAAAATTGAGAATATAGAAGGAACCGTAAAAAGGGATGGTAAAATTTATGTAAAAGCTCATCCTTACCGAGGCGTTTCCGGAGTAAATCAGGACGAACTCGAAAAAGGAACATATAAAATTATTGGCAGAATAAAGAACCACAAGGAAACAACTTGGTATAAAATAAGCTATGGTTCCTCAAAAACAGGATGGATTTATCCGGAAGATTATTATACAATCGATATTAATAACACCCTTGATTTTAAACTTGAAATGAATACGTACAGTATTCCGAAAGGAAGTTCGGTCTGGGCAAACGATTCAAGCGCTAAATATAATTGGTACGGAAAAGTTTCTTCTAGCAACGGAGTTTCCAAAATTACTTCTGTAACTTTTGAAATTCTTAAGAGCGACGGAACTCTTACCACGAGTACTAACAAAATAACCAAAAAGCCAAATGCTACAAGCTATACGGTTAAAACAAGCGACGACACAATGAAATTCAGCGGCCTTGCCGTTGGTTCATATATTCTCCGTTTGTCTGCAACGGATGAACATGGAAAAACCGCAAGTACACAAAAAAGTTTTACTATTACCAGTGGCAGCACCACTACAAATGTTCCGGTAACGGGCATATCCTTAAATTATACAGCCATATATTTAGATGCTGGCGATTCTTTTCAATTAAAAGCAACAATAACTCCTTCGAACGCCACCAACAAAAACGTAACATGGTCCAGCAGCAACAATTCTATTGCAACGGTTTCAACTTCGGGACTTGTTGAAGCAAAAACTTCGGGATATGTTATGATTACAGCAAAATCTGCAGATGGTCAAAAAACAACAAACTGCGGTATTTGGGTTGATACCTATAAAGTGGAATATGATACAAACGGAGGTACCGGGGGACCAACCATGCAATTTAAAAAGAAAGGGGAAACTTTAGTTTTATCATCCGCTATTCCAACTAAAGGAGGATATGTTTTTGCATATTGGAGCGGTTCTGATGGAGCAAACTATCTTCCGGGAGGCTCTTATTATCAGAATAAGCATCTTGAATTAACCGCGGTTTGGAAAGAAAAAGAAAAAACTGCTCTTGTTACTTTTGATGTAGGTGACGGATATATTTCAACTCCTCAAATGGAGGTTTTGGTAGGAACATATATCACTATTCCAGAGGAAATTCCTGTATATGCTGGCTATTCTTTTGTACGTTGGAAAACTAAAGAACATTTGGATAGTGGGCTGACATCATTTGCTTATCACTATCCTGGAGGTTCTTTCTTGGTCACAAAGGATATTGTTTTTACCGCTGTTTGGGAAGAAATAAAAGGCTATAATATCACTTTTGACCCAGGTAAAGGTACAGGTGGTCCTGCAAATATGACTACTAACGGTACGGAATTTACCGTACCGAAGGAAATTCCTGTTCGCGAGAACTGGAACTTCCTGTTTTGGATGGCGCAGAACGGAAAAAGCTATAATTCAGGAAAAACTTATACTATCGCGGAAAACCTTGATTTGGTTGCAATTTTTGAACCGGAGTGGATACCGGAAATCAGCGTTGAAAACGTAAAAGGAAAACCTGGAGAAACTGTTGAAATACTTGTAACAATTAAAAACAACATAGAAAATCCTGACCAGTATTCTTTCATAACTGTTATGGAGCCTTATGAAGATTATGTTGCAAACCTTACTTTCACACCTACCAACACAGGTTTACCTGAAAACGGAATTATGGGAAAATTTACTTTTGATATTCCCGAGGATACAAAACCTGGAACTGTTTATACAATAAGTACGGTTTTCGACGAATGGCTTGTAGGTGGATTTAATATGGCTTCGTCAGGAATGTTGGAACTCAACAACGGAAGCATAACCATTGAAGAACCAAAAAAAGAATACACCATAACCTTTGAAGCCAAAGGCGGAACAGGAGGTCCCTTATTTGCAAGAACGGTAGGAACGCAATTTACTGTACCAGAAGAAATCCCAACCCGCGAAAACTGGGTTTTCCTTTATTGGGGAGGAAACAAGGGTATTTACAGACCAGGTGAAACCTATACAATTTCTGAAGATGAAGAACTTGTTGCCTATTGGGCCCCTGCATGGGACCCCGAGATAGTTGTTGGAGATGTTCTTGTAAATCCGGGTGATACTGTTGGTGTTCCTATTTATATCTATAACGCAAAAGAACCCGAAAATACAACAATTAGATTCAGCGTAACCAGCGATACGTTTACGAGAACTAATTATGAATACGCTTCGGAAATTCCGGAATACGGTTATTTGATGACTGCTTATTTCAAAATTCCGGAAGATGCAGAACCGGGCAGCTATCCTGTAATTTTCAATCTTACTGAATATAATATTTCGTCTGCATATTATCTTACAGAAATCGTTAAGATTATAAATGGTTCTATAACAGTTACTAATCAAAAAATCTGTACGGTAACATTCGATCAAAATGACGGATGGGAAGCTTATATAGATAAATTTGAAGAAGGAACAAGTTTGTCTTTTGAAGATATTTATTTCGAAAGAGAAGGCTATACTGCAGAGTGTCTGAGAATTACTGAAGATGGTAAATGGGGTCCAAGGACATATTTAGCTGATAAAAACGATATGATTTATGTATCGAATGATATGGAAATTAAAACAATTTGGCGCAATAACTCTGTAGAATACCCAACTATATCTTCTAAAGAAATTAAAGCTAAACCAGGTGATACCGTTACAGTTCAGGTGGAAACTTCTTTTAAAAACGGGTTTGATTTCGGAGAATGGCTCCTGCAGTCGAGTCATGGTCAGAATATAGAGCTTAAAAGTTCTTATAATTGTTCTGGTGAAAGTGAAAACAATATTATATATGAATTTGTTTTCGAAATCGGAGAAGATGTTGAAGCCGGAAAACACAGTTGGAGTTTTAGCATTGTTGAAGCTTATACTCCCGAGGGGGAGCTTTGGGCTGTAAAAGACATTCCGATAACAATTTCTGTTGAGAAGTCAAATTACGGCGACCTCAACGGAGATAACGAAGTCAACATAAAAGATGCTTATCTTGCTCGCCTTATTGCTGCAAAGCTTATTAAACCCACTGATGAACAGTTACTTCTCGGCGACGTTGACCTCGATGGCAAAATAACAGCAATCGATGCAAACCTTATCCGTAAGTACGTCGTAAAGCTGATTGACAGTCTTCCGATAAACTGAAAAAATAAAAAATCCCTTGGAAAATTCCAAGGGATTTTTTTAAAACATTTTTTCCTCAATAATATATTTCGGTCTGTGTTTCGCTTCAAGATAAGCCCTGCAAACATATTGTCCCACAACACCCAATGCGGTGAGGTTGATTCCGGTGCAAAGAAAAACCGAAGCGATTATCCAGCCGGCTGTTCCTTTGAGCACGCCAAAAATACTGAGAATAAGGAGAATGAACATCGCGAGCACGGAGAATCCGGCGATGAGCACGCCTGCGAAAAGAATCATATCAACCGGCTTTACGCTGAAGGAGGTAATTCCGTTCCAGGCAAGGTCGATCATCTTTCCGATGCTGTATTTGCTTTCGCCGGCAAAACGCTCTCTGCGTTCGTAATAAACGTTTGCGGTTTTAAAACCAAGCATCGGCACCATTCCGCGCAGGAAAAGGTTGGTTTCCTCAAATTCCGAAAGCGCTTCAAGAGCTTTTTTGCTCATAAGGCGGTAATCTGCATGGTTAAAAATAATATGCGTTCCGAAAAGTTCCATAAGCCGGTAATAACCTTCGGCGGTAAAACGCTTCATAAAGCGGTCGGTACTGCGTTTATTGCGGATTCCGTAAACAATGTCGCAGCCTTCGCCGAACCTTTCAATCATTTTGTCAATGGCGTCAATATCGTCCTGAAGGTCTGCATCGACGGAAATCGCCGCGTCGCAAAATTCTTTTGCTTCCATAAGTCCTGCAAGAAGGGCGTTCTGATGTCCGCGGTTGCGGCTGAGTTTTATTCCGCAGAACATTTCGTTTCTTTTATGCGCTTTGCAGATGATTTCCCAGGTATCGTCAAAAGAACCGTCATCAACAAAAAGCACCTTGCTTTCTGCGGAAATCTTTTTCTTTTCAATAAGACTTTGATATTTTTCTGTCATAACGCGTATGGTTTCCGGAAGGACTTTTTCTTCGTTATAGCAGGGGATTACGGTATAGAGTATCATTCGTTCACCTTGCTTTCAATCAAAGCTAATTCTTTTTCGGTAAGTTCACGGCATTCGCCGGGAAGAAGATTTTCCGGAAGGGAAAATCCGCCCATGGAAAGGCGGTGAAGTTCAGTTACCTTTGCGCCGAAGCAACCGAACATTCTTTTGATCTGGTGGTAACGTCCTTCGGAAAGGGTAACTTCGCAGGTATAATCGCCGGTTTTAATAAGTTTTGAGGATTTGCATATTCCGTCTGAAAGTTCAATTCCGTTTTCAAAACCGTTTTTCATATCTTCAGTTACCGGAAGATCGATTGTAACTGCGTATTTTTTCGGAACATGTTTTCTCGGCGCAAGAATTCTGTGGGCAAAATCTCCGTCATCGGTTATTATCATAAGTCCGGTGGTGTCTTTGTCAAGTCGCCCTGCGGGAAAAATTCCGTTTCGGAAAAGTTCCGGAGGAACAAGTTCAATAACGGTTTTCTGCTCCGGATCTTCCGTTGCGGAAACATAGCCTTTCGGTTTATTGAGCACAATATATATGTGTGCGTTTCCGCTTATTTTTTTACCTTCGAGAAAAACTTCTTCGTTTTCACCGACTTTATAATCGGAAGAACGTATGACGTTTCCGGAAACGGTGACTTTTCCACCGGAAATTGCCGCCTTTGCGTCTTTTCTTGAAATTCCTGTGCGGTTAGAAATAATCTTATCAAGTCTTTCCAAAAAACGTTCCTCCTTTCGGCGCTTGATTTTTACAATGATAAGTTATAAAATGTAAAAAGTAATTTTAAAAATAAAAGGATAAATTATGCTTAAAAAATTCTTTGAACTTCTTAAAAAAGGAGACCTTAAAGGTCTTTTGCTGGAGCAGACCGAAGATAGCTTTCTTCAGTTCTTCCGCTATATTTTTGTGGGCGGAGCAAGCTTTGTTACCGATTATGTTCTGCTTCATATAATAACTGAAACAGGGATACATTATCTTGTTTCCGGAGTGATTTCATTCATAGCTGGCCTTTGCGTAAATTATGGACTTTCAAAGCTCCTTGTTTTCAGCAAGAAAACAACCGGTGCGGAAAAAGCGAAGGAATTTTCCGTTTTTGCAATAGTCGCAGTAATCGGGCTCGGTTTAACGGAACTTCTTATGTGGGTATTTACAGAAAAACTCAGCTGGTATTATATGATTTCCAAAGCCGTCGCGGCAATAATAGTTCTTTTCTGGAATTTCTTTATGAAAAAAATTTTGCTTTATCGAAAAAAATAATGGAACCGGCGGTCGAAAGACCGCCGTTTTTTATTTTAATCAAGATTTATCATTTTTCCGGCAACGCATTTTGCAACGATTTTGCTGCTGGTATAAAGGTAGCAAAGTCTTTCAAAACGGTCATGCATGGAAAGCTTTTTCGGGGTATAAAGTGCAGAATCGTCGATTACCACAGCGTCCATTTCAAAGCCTTCCTCGAATGCGCCGACTTTTCCGAAAAAGCTTCCGCCGCCTCTGGTTGCCATATAAAAAGCATCTGCAACGGAAAGGGGTTTAAGGTTCTGGTCAACAAGTCTCCAGCGGAGTTTTGATGCGACGATGGAATCGGTTATTGCACGGAAAATTGAAAGGGTGCTGCCGCCGGCAAGGTCGCTTCCTAAACCGATTTTAAGTCCTCTTTCAAGATATTTTCTTGCGGGAGCAATTCCGGTTGCAACGTTCATATTGGACTGGGGACAAAGAATCATCCACACACCGCGCTTTTCAATAAGATCGAGTTCTTCTTCGGAAGAATAAACGCAATGAGCCATAATGGTGGGGCAGTTTTCTCCGCCGAAAAGACCGAACTGATCGTAAGCTTCGCCATAGAATTTGGTGTTTGGGCAAAGTTCTTTTACCCAGGAAATTTCGCCCTGGTTTTCGGAAAGGTGGCTCTGCATCGCAACACCGTATTTTTTCTGAATTTCGCCAAGTCTTGCCATAACTTCATCGGAACAAGTGGGGGTAAAACGGGGAGTGAGAATGGGTTTGGTGTTTTTAAACTTATTAACAGTTTCGGAAACCCATTTTTCGGTATCGTTTCCGGAAACTTCGGCGCTTTCCTCACGGATATAATCCGGGCAGTTTCTGTCCATGTTGACTTTTCCAACGTAGGTTTTAAGGCCGGTTTTGTCGAGCATTTCCATAAGAAGCTCAGTTGCCGGAACATGTTTTGAAGCAAAAATGGAAGCTCTGGTGGTTGCGCTTTTTCGAAGATCGTTTACAAAACAGGAATATGCTTTTTCGGCATACTCAAGGTCTGCAAAAGAAGCTTCTTCCGGAAAAGCGTATTTTTCAAGCCAGCCGAGAAGTTCTTCGTCCATTCCGGTTCCGATATATGCATACTGTGCGGCATGAACGTGAAGATCGGAAAAACCGGGGATGATTATTTTGTCGCCGAAATCTGTGAGTTCAGCGTCTTTCCAATCTTCCGGAAGTTCCTTGAAAACGCCTTTGCAGATTCCGTTTTCGCAAAGGACCCAACTGTTTTCAAAAATTTCAAGTTCTCTTTTTTCGTTTGTATGATAGATATGACCTTTCCATGCAAAACGGTTCATTATGTAATCTTCCTTTTGTTATTTGATTCTCTTCGGTTTTTTGGATTTTCCGGAAAGTTTGGGATTTTTATGTTTGCCAAGAGGTTTCTTTTCGGTGTAAACAACTTTGTTTCCGTTTTTCTCCGCAATGTTTTTTGCGCGGAAATCCTCACGAACAATGCAGTCTTTATCTTTTCCGATAAGATCTTCGCGGTGAGCTTTTTTAAGCGCTTTTCTTACCATATCCGCGTTTTCGGGAATATAATACTGCAAAAGCGCACGCTGAAGAGCTTTGTCCTCGGAATTGGTGGGAACATAAACTTCCTTCATAGTATAAGGATCAATTCCGGTGTAGAACATGCAGGTGGAAACAGTTCCGGGAGTGGGATAGAAATCCTGAACCTGTTCCGGACGGATGTCGTGTTTTTTAAGGAACTGTGCAACCGCAACAGCATCCTTAATAGTGCTTCCCGGGTGGGAGGACATAAGGTAGGGAACGAGATATTGTTCTTTTCCTGCGGAGCGGGTGAGTTCCATGAATCTGCTCTGGAATTTTTCAAAAACGTCGATGTGCGGTTTGCCCATCATATCGAGAACGCCTGCGCTGCAATGTTCCGGAGCAACTTTGAGATGGCCGCTGACGTGATATCTTACAAGATCTTTAAAGAATCTGTCGTCTTTGTCAGCCATAACATAGTCGTAACGGATTCCGCTGCGGATGAAAACAGCTTTTACTTTCGGAAGAGAACGCAGTTCGCGGAGAATTTCAAGGTATTCGCTGTGGTCAGCAATAAGATTGGGGCAGGGAGTGGGCGCAAGACATTTTTTGCCGGCGCAAAGTCCAAGCTTTTTCTGCTTTTCACAGGCGGGACCACGGAAGTTTGCGGAAGGACCGCCTACGTCATGGATATAACCTTTAAAACGGGGGTCTGCAGTAAGGATTTTTGCTTCAGCAATAATGGATTCGCGGCTTCTGCTGGTAACGAATCTTCCCTGATGGAAAGCAAGAGCACAGAAGTTGCATCCGCCGAAACAGCCGCGGTTGTGGTTGATGGAGAAGAGAACTTCTTCAATTGCGGGAACGCCGCCCATTTTCTGGTACATGGGGTGGAAATCACGCATATAGGGAAGCGCAAAAACTTCGTCAAGCTCCTTCTGATCAAGGGGAGCGGAAGGCGGGTTCTGGACTACCATAATATTTCCGTGGCGCTGGATAAGTTTTTTGCCGCGGATATGGTCCTGTTCATCCTGTTGCTTTCTGGTAGCAATAGCGTAATCTGTTTTGCTGCTGCAAACTTTTTCAAAAGAAGGACACTCAACAGCCGGGCCGGGTTCATATTCGTTTACCGGAACGGCATAGCAGGTTCCGCGAATGTCGGTCATGGTAATGGGATATTCGCCGTTGTTGAGTCTTTCCGCAATTTCAAGGGTCTGGTGTTCTCCCATTCCATAGGAAAGAAGGTCTGCGCCGGAATCAATGAGAACAGAAGGCATAACTTTATTTTCCCAATAATCGTAATGGGCAAAACGGCGGAGAGAAGCTTCGATTCCGCCGATAATTACCGGAACATCGGGATAGATGGATTTTATTTTTTTGCTGTAAACGGTTACGGCTCTGTCCGGACGAAGTCCTGCTTTTTTGCCGGGAGAATAAGCATCGTCGCGGCGTTTGCGTTTTGCAACGGTATAATGTGCGACCATTGAGTCGATATTACCTGCGGAAACAAGGAAACCAAGGCGCGGTTTTCCAAAACGGGTGAAATCATAATTATTCTTCCAATCAGGCTGTGCAAGGATAGCAACTCTGTAACCTCTGCTTTCGAGCAAACGGGAAAGAATTGCTGGGCCGAAGCAAGGATGGTCAACATAAGCATCGCGGGTGACAAAGACAAAATCCACTTCGTCCCATCCGCGCTTTTTCATGTCTTCTTTATTAACTGGCAAAAAAGGCATTGCAATACCTCCTAAACATACTAAATCTATTATATTCTATCATAAAATTATAAAATATAAAAGAGTTTTTCTTATTCAATGACCCATAAAATATTCCAAAAAGCAATTTAAATTTTGTATTAGCAGAATATTTATTGACTTAATAAGAAAAAAAGGATAAAATTATTTTAGAGAATAAACCGAAAAGAGGTTTTTAAAATGAAAAAAATGTTTTCTTTGTTTTGCGCTTTTGTAATGTCCCTCTCGTGTTCTGCAACCGCTTTTGCGGGTGCGCCGGTTCTTTTTGAACAGCAGGAAGGAATAATCAACACCGGAGGAGAAGGCCTCGGACTTATGATTGGTGCCGGTGCTCTTGCTGTTCTTGCAATTGGCGGAATGATATATTTCTTTTTAAGCGGAAAAAAATAAAAGTATAAATAAAAAGCTCCCGTCTTTTCAGACGGGAGCTTTTTTGTTTACATATTGTAAGTTTCCGGACAAAGTTCCTTTATCTTTTCCTGAAGAGCAAAGAAATCTTCCATTGCCGCAGGTTTTTGATTTGGATTTCGGAGAATTGCCGCCGGGTGGAAAGTTCCCATAACAAGTCGGCCGTCTTTTTCGATAAACTGGCCGTGTTCTTTGGTTACCTTAAAATTAGGATCAATAAAGCGGATTGCGGAAACTCTGCCGAGGCAGACAATGATTTTTGGATCGATAATGCGTATCTGCTCCTCAAGCCAGGGACGGCAGGATGCAACTTCGCTTTCTTCAGGGTCACGGTTTTTGGGCGGACGGCATTTTACCATGTTTGCGATATAGATATTTTTATCTCTGGAAAGATCGACGACCGCAAGCATTTTGTCGAGAAGCATTCCGCCTCTTCCAACAAAAGGTTCTCCCTGGAGATCCTCGTTTTCTCCGGGACCTTCGCCGATAAAAAGAACCTTTGAGTTTGGATTTCCCGTTCCAAAAACAACGTTTGTGCGGGTTTCACAAAGTCCGCATTTTTTACAGTTGAGACATTGAGCACGAAGTTCGTCAAGAGACATCTGGAGCACCTCCGGAAAGAATATAACAATATAATACAACATTCCGAAGGATTTATCAAGTGTCAGATAAGCCGGATGTAATCCGCATTTACAAAGCCGACGGTTCCGTTATAGTTAACGGTATACCAGCCGTTTTTATTTCCAAGCACCGTGAGCACAGATCCGTTCGGAGCGGAAGAAATTATTTTTCCTTCGGTGCTCGGAAAATTTCTGACATTCAGATTTCCGCTTGTTAATGCCACTTTTCCTGTTTGAGGAACCATTGGAGGAACAAGCGGAAACCCAAAATATTCCGTCATGGAAAGAGCAAGCTTTTCAGCAATTTGTCCAAGATTTGATGTTATCCAGTTTGCATCGGAAACATTATCGTGGTAAGCGATTTCAACGAGCACCGCAGGTGCTCGGGTTCTTGTAACTTCGCCCAAAGTTGTTGTTGCCTGTGCCCTTGCGCCTTCGGGAAAAGGATAAATTGTTTCAAGATTTTCCGAAATGAGCACGGCGGCTCTTTTTCCGTTAACACTTCTTGGCGAATAAAAAGCTATGATTCCCTGAAATTCGCCGTATCTTCCTTCCGGAGCTGCGTTGGAATGGAGTGCAAGGTGAAAATCATAATTTCCTGCGTTGGAAGCACGAATGGATGAGCCTGCGGTCATCTGCGGAGTGTTGCGGCTGAAACGGATCCCGCTGGAAATAAGCCACGGTTCAAGCTCATCCGCAAGAAGATTCATCCAATATTCTTCGCTGCCGCCTGTAACATATGTGTTTGCCTGCTGGGTGGAAGGACTGAGATATATTATCGGCATAAAACTACCTCCGAAAGTCAATATATTATCAGTGTACGTAAAAAACGGGTAAATTGTGCTAAATAAAGCTGATAAATTGGAAAAATTCGCTTTATTTTGCATTTAAATTATGTTATACTATTTATTTGTGAAAATTTGTTTATTTTTAGTGAGCTAATCAAAAAGGAGAAAGCGTTACGGAACAGTTAGTCGATATCGAAAGAATGGAAAATGCTGTCGCTCTTTTCGGCAGTTTTGATGAAAATATAAAGGAAATCGAAAAAGCCTACGGCGTAGGAATCCTTTGCCGCGGAACACAGATCAAAATTTCCGGCGAGCCGGAAAAAGTTTCTCTTGCGGGAAGGGCGGTTCAAAGCCTTCTTTCCCTCATCAGCAGGGGCGAGGAACTCAACGACCAGAACATCCACTATGTTATGGATTTGGTTAACGAAGGCAACGAAGACCAGGTCAATAAAATCAGCAGCGACGTTATCTGCATTACTTCCAAAGGCAGACCCGTTAAAGCGAAAACCCTTGGCCAGAAGGCATATATCGAAGCGATAAAAAACACAACCGTAACCATCGGCGTTGGCCCTGCGGGTACAGGTAAAACCTATCTTGCGGTCGCAATGGCGGTAAAAGCCTT
>JAZUAX010000091.1:0-4802 GCA_045638185.1 Oscillospiraceae bacterium
CCGGTTCTCAGGATATTGCAAGAGTTGCAACTATCTCCTGCGGAGATCCCGATCTCGGTGAACTTATTGCAAAAGCAATGGAAAGAGTTACCACTGACGGTATCATTACTGTTGAAGACAGCAAAACCGCTAACACCTATATCGAAGTTGTTGAAGGTATGGAATTTGACCGCGGCTACCTTTCTCCTTACATGGTAACCGATGCAGACAAGATGGTTGCTATCATCGAAGACTGCTCCATCCTTCTTGTTGAAAAGAAAATTTCCTCTTTCCAGGAACTTGTTCCGATCCTCGAACAGACCATGAAAGCAGGCAAAAAACTCCTCATCGTTGCTGAAGATATCGACGGCGACGCTCTTACCAACCTTATCGTTAACAAACTCCGCGGCACTCTTAACGTTTGCTGCGTTAAAGGTCCCGGCTTCGGCGACAGAAGAAAAGAAATGCTCCTCGATATCGCTGCTCTTACCGGTGCAACTCTTGTTTGTGATGATATCGGTCTTAACCTTGCTGAAGTTAAACTTAACCACCTTGGCTTTGCTAAAAAAGTTAAAGTTGACAAAGATAAAACCCTTATCGTTGACGGTGCAGGCACCAAAGAAGAAATTCAGGGACGTATCGCTGTTATCAAAGCTTCTTACGAAACCGCACACAGCGACTATGACCGTGAAAAACTTCAGGAAAGACTTGCAAAACTCGTTGGCGGTGTAGCAGTTGTTAAATGCGGCGCTGCAACCGAAACCGAAGCAAAAGAAAAGAAACTCCGTATCGAAGACGCTCTTAACGCTACCAAAGCAGCAGTTGAAGAGGGTATCGTAGCAGGCGGCGGTGTTGCTCTTGTTAACGTAATCGGCGAAGTTGAAAAACTTCTTGCACATACTTCCGGCGACGAAAGAACCGGTGTTTCCATCGTTGTTCGCGCTCTTGAAGAACCGATGCGCCAGGTTGCAGTTAACGCAGGTCTCGACGGTTCCGTTGTTATCGACAAAGTTCGTCGTTCCAGAAAAGTTGGTTATGGTTTCAACGTATTCACCGAAGAATTCACTGACATGATCGAAGCAGGTGTTGTTGACCCCGTTAAAGTAACCCGTTCTGCACTTAACAACGCAGCATCCGTTGCAGCAATGGTTCTTACCACTGAAAGCCTCGTAACTGAAAAACCTGAATATCAGGGCAGATTCATCAACGAAGTTGCAGAAAAAATGCACCAGGTTCCGAAACCCTCCGGCAACTGGTAATTAAACGGTTAAAATTAAAAAGGCTTCCCGAAAAGGGAAGCCTTTTTTGTTTAGTATTTGATTTTTATAAAACCTTCACAGCCGATTTTGGAATAGGGGAGAAAACCGCAGGATTTATAAAACGCGACAGTTTTTTCTGTATTATCGGTAACAAGTTGAGTTTGATAAACGTTAGGATACAGGTTGAGCATGGAATTTAAAAGTTTTGTTCCAATTCCTTTTCGCTGATATTCCGGAAGCACAAGGATATCCTGAATAAAAAGAATTGAATATCCGTCGCCTACTGCGCGAATAATACCAACGAGCTTATCTTTATCATGAGCACCGAGGACTTTCAGAGAATGCTTGAATGCGTGCTCAAGCATTTCGGGGCGGTTTGTGTATGAACACCAGCCGACGCTTTTATATAATTCGAAAATTTCATCAGAATTATAATCATCATATTCTTTTATTATTATTTCCATATAAGTTCTCCTTTCAACGGTTGATTAAAAGAGAACAAAACGCAATCTCATTAAGATACCTCCGCTGTAAAATAAAAGCCGCCTAAAGGCGGCTTTTGCTTTATTATTCTTCTGCTTTTCCAAGCTGACGATCAAGCCAAGTTGCGGCAAGGTCAAGAGCTGCATAAAGTCCGTCGCGTTCTGCGCGTTTAACAACCATTTCGGTAGGAGCTGCATTGGGGTCGGTGGACATCATCTGAAGGGTGATGTGACCGGAAACCTCGGTATCTGCAGAGGTAATAGTGTTGTTGATCTGAAGCATAACAACGTAAGCATCACGCATATCGCCGTAATAAAGAATTTTTTTGCTGCGAACAAGGGGACGACCCTTGTAGGTCATAAACTGTTCAGACATATTTTCCTCCAAATAATCAATCGTTTAAGTATGTTTTTACAAGAATCTGGAGAAGCTCATCGCGGTCGATTCTGCGAATAAGGCTTCTTGCATTGTTATGGGTAGTAACATAAGTCGGGTCTTCGGAAAGGATGTATCCGACTATCTGATTGATGGGGTTGTATCCTTTTTGACGGAGTGCATCATAAACAGTTGTAAGAATTGCTTTTATTTCTTTTTCTTTGTCTTCTCTGATAGAAAAGGAAATAGTAGGTTCGTTCACGGAAAATCCTCCTCTCGTTTTTGCGTCCTGCAAAACATAAAAATTATCACATATATATTCTACATCAAAATTGAAGTTATAGCAAGAGAAGAACTGTAAAAAATTATTAAATTTTAAAGAATATATTTAATTTTCCTATATGAATTATTTTTTCTGTATGTTATAATTATTTTGTTTAAATTTGTTTTGATTTGCTGTTTTTAACAAAAATGTTTGGAATGGAGAGTTTTTATGGCAAAGCTTTATTTTAAATATGGTGCTATGGGCAGTTCTAAATCTGCACAGGCTCTTATTGCAAAATATAACTATGAAGAACGTGGAATGAAAGTTTGGCTTATAAAACCCAAAACCGATACGCGTGATGGTGCAAGCATTATAAAATCCAGAATTGGACTTTATGCTGAAGCGGAACAGGTTGGACTTGAAGACAGTATTAAAGAACTTTTTGCTCAGCATAAAGATTGCAACGTAATAATTTCCGATGAATCACAGTTTTTTGCTCCTGAACAGATCGACGAACTTCGTGATATAGTTGATGAGATGAATATTCCGGTAATGTGCTTTGGACTTCGCACCGATTTTATTACAAAACTTTTCCCCGGAAGTATGCGCCTTTTTGAGGTAGCAGATTCCATTTCTGAAATTAAAACAATTTGTGACTGCGGTTCGAAAGCAACCGTAAACGCAAGAATGGATGATAACGGAAAAGTAGTTACCGCAGGTGAACAGGTTTGCCTCGGTGGAAACGACAGATATATAGCAATGTGCCACAAATGCTGGAAAAAAGCCATTGCAGAACATAAATAAGGAGGAAACAATATGTCTAATTATCCTACTCCCCATATCAATGCAACTCCCGAGGATTTTGCAAAAACTGTTCTTATGCCGGGAGATCCGCTCCGCTCCAAATATATTGCGGAAAATTATCTTGAAGATGCAAAACTCGTAAACGATGTTCGCGGAATCCAGGGATATACCGGCACATATAAAGGTGTTCCGGTTTCTGTTATGGCAAGCGGAATGGGTATGCCTTCCATCGGTGTTTATACCTATGAGCTTTTTAATTTCTTTGGTGTAGAAAATATTATCAGGGTAGGTTCGGCAGGTGGAATGGGACTTCCTGTAAGCACAATCGTAGCTGCTCAGGGTGCCTGCACAACTTCAAACTATGCTTCTCATCTTGAACTTCCCGGTGTTTTTGCGCCGATTGCGGACTATGATCTTCTCAGCACTCTTGTTGAAACCGCAAAGGAAAAAGGTGTGGGTGTAAAGGTAGGAAATGTTGTTTCTTCCGATGTTTTCTATAAAGATGACCATATGGGTTATGTTAAAAAATGGCAGAAAATGGGCGTTCTTGCGGAAGAAATGGAATCCGCAGCTCTTTATCTCAACGCAGCAAGAGCAGGAAAAAGAGGACTTTGCGTATGCACCATCACTGATGATATGATCACCGGAGAAGGCATCAGCTCTATGGACCGCCAGACCAAACTTGATGAAATGATTACTCTTGTTCTTGATACTGTTGTAAAATTTAGCGAAAAATAATTGCACATCGGGGGAGAGATATTCTATGTTTGTTATTGGAATTGCAGGCGGAACCGGAAGCGGAAAAACCACTTTTACAGACACAATTGTGGAAAAATTCAAGGAATATGTAACCGTTATCCATCATGATAATTATTATAAAGTCCAGGATCATCTTACATATGAAGAAAGATGCAAGACCAATTATGATCATCCGGATTCCTTTGATACGGCTCTTATGATTGAGCATATTAAGTCGCTTAAAAACGGAGAACCTGTTGAAGAACCTGTTTATGATTATACTGTTCATAACCGTGACAAAAGCAAGACTATAACTCTCAGTCCTACTGAAATCCTTATTATTGACGGAATTCTTATTCTTGAGAATAAAGAACTCTGTGATCTTATGGATATGAAGATTTTCGTTGATACCGATGCTGATATAAGGCTTGGAAGAAGAATTCTCCGCGATATGAATGAAAGGGGAAGAAGCCTTGAATCGGTACTTACTCAATATCAGACCACAGTAAAGCCGATGCATGAAAAATTTGTTGAACCCAGCAAAAAGAACGCAGATATCGTTATTCTCGAAGGCGGAAGAAATAAAGCTGCAATCGATCTTTTCTGCGGTTATATTAAAGAATATATCAGCCACAATAAATGATCAAAAGAAAAAGCGTACTGAAAAGTACGCTTTTTTTATTGAAAAAACATAAAAATTTTATGTTAAATTATAAATCGACTTGAACTTGTTTTGACATTGTGATATATTTAAGGTACTGTGAAAAAATATTACACAGGGGAGGAAAATAAAATGAAAAAAATTATTGCACTTCTTCTTGCTCTCGTTATGATGCTCTCTCTTGCAGCATGCGGAACTGAGCCCGAAGAACCCACCACTGAACCCGAAGCACCCGTAG
>JAZUAX010000092.1:0-7648 GCA_045638185.1 Oscillospiraceae bacterium
GATTCGAAAAGGTCGGAACCCATACCTGCAACGTCACCTACGTTGTCGCCAACGTTATCAGCGATAACTGCGGGGTTTCTGGGGTCATCTTCAGGAATACCTGCTTCAACTTTACCAACAAGGTCTGCACCAACGTCTGCTGCTTTGGTATAGATACCGCCGCCAACACGTCCGAAGAGTGCTACGAAGGAAGCACCAAGGGAGAAACCGGTGATGATGGTTGCACAGTCTGCAATGGTGATGTTTGCGAAAATGCCGGTGTCAAGGTTGCATACGATGAAAACAACGCTTACGCCGAGAAGACCAAGGCCAACAACGCAAAGACCCATAACAGCACCGCCACGGAAAGCAACTTTAAGTGCAGAAGGCATACCGCCTTTGCTTGCTGCGTTGGTGGTACGTACGTTTGCGTCGGTTGCGGTTTTCATGCCGATGTAGCCTGCAAGAACGGAGAATGCAGCGCCGAAAAGGCATGCGATTGCAGCAATAGGGCTGATGAAAATTGCTACGATGAGAAGAAGAGCTACTGCGAAAGCAGCAACCATTTTGTACTCGCGGCCAAGGAATGCCATTGCACCTTCACGGATGTAGCCGGCGATTTCTTTCATTCTGTCGTTACCTTCATCCTGTTTGCCGATCCAGCTTTTAAGCATAAGAGCGACAACAAGAGAAACGATACCGACAACGGGAACAGCATAGAGAAGATTTTCCATAAGCTTAGTTCACTCCTGTTTCTGTTTCTTAAATTTGGGCATTTTGCCCACTGTTGTATATCAACACCTTATTATACATATTTTTATAATATTAAGTCAATAGAATATTCAAAAAATAGACCAAAATTATTAAAAAATTATCACGAATTTGTCAAAAGTTTTTGATTCTTTACTTATATAAAATAACAAAACCGTTAATACAAAATAAAGTTTTGCATTAACGGTTTATAAAAATTGCACTATTTTGATAAAAACTGTTTGAGTTCTTCCAATAATTCGATTATCCGAAAGCGCATTTCATATCCTTTTCCGGATATAAAATCTATATTTTCCTCATATTTTTCAATGGATTCTTCAGCTCCGGGGATACAAAGAGCCGGATACATTACACACCACCAATTTTTCCCTTCTCCTTCTCCGATAATTATCCTTACAGCATCATAGTCTCCGGCCGGAAGAGAAAAACCTTCGTAACTTCTTGTTTCAAACCACATTTCAGTGACTTCCACCTGAACGGGATAATCAAAACCTTCGGAAGCAATTATGTTTTCAGCAATTGTTTTTATATCATTAGCCGAGTATTCCGCGGCTGCAACTGCTTCGGTTTTTCCGGAAACTTCTGCAAAAAGCTCTCCTGTGGATTTGAGAACAGCATCGCGAATTTTTAATTTTAAATTCTGATCTTCTTCGCTGTCGGAATTAGCGATTATGTGGAGACGAAGTGTTTCGGAACGGATCTCGTTTCCTGCAGTAACAGTGCGATTGATCATTGTTGTAAACATTGTAAAAATTATTCCGATAAGAAGAACAGCTTCAATACCTTTCATTTTTCTTCCTTTCGGATATGCGTTATATCGATAAAAACTCATAAAAAAATCCGCCTTTGCTTTTTGCTGAAAAAAGCATTGGCGGAAAATTCAGTTTTTATTCAATTAAATATTGATGAAATCGATTTTATTTCCGTTTTCTTTAATAACTTTGATCAAATCTTCAAATGAAAGCCATACGGTGGAAGTGTTCTGGTTGGGATGAACTCCTACACATGGAAAATCCTTGAATTCATTATCTATGATAAATTCAACGGAAGAATCCGTGTCATTTATTACACCAAGAGGGGAAACGGAACCCTTTGTAAGTCCAAGATATTTATCAAGCCTTTCAGCCGATCCGAAACTTACATGTTTTATACCAAGTTCGTTCTGGATGGCTTCAAGATTTGCGTGTTTATCTCCGAAAACAAAAACGAGAAAATGCCGGTGTCCCTTATTATCACGAAGAAAAAGGTTTTTACCGACAACACCTTTGTTGAATATACCTAAAGAATCCATTTCTTCCATGGTATAAACCGCAGGATGGTCAACGCGCTCATATTGAATACCAAGTTCTTCAAAACGTTTATAGCAGGCGGCACTTTTATCAAACTGAACTCCGTTTTTAGTTGGTCTTGAAAGAAAAACGGAATCGAATTTTTCTAAAAAAGCATTTTTGGCCCTGACGGCTTTATGTACAGAATCAAAAATACCAAAAACTGCAGTGCCGCTTCCTGTCATAATTGAACTTAATGCACCCAGTTCGAGCATTCCATTCTTTATTTCACTTATTACAGGATCTTCTACAGTGTGCTCAAGTACATTATAAAGTCTGTCGGAAACAGAGGAGAGATCAGCATTGTTTAAAGCAGAGAGAAAGTTATCAGAATTTGGGTGCTCAAGCTCGAAAAGCCTGTGCTTGTCATAATATTTGTAGCTTTCGGGTGTGCTCATGCTTATATTGGGCTTTACAATAACGATCCAGCAATCAGGTATTTCTGCAAGGGAAGAAAGTTTATCTCCGATTCCTTCGGCAAGCACAGTTCCTCCTTTAATGGAAAACGGAACGTCCGCACCGCATTTTGCACCGATTTCACAAAGCTTTTCCTCGGAAAAAGGTTCATCAAAAATTTTATTAAGGCCGAAAAGAACAGCTGCAGCATCCGCGCTTCCGCCTGCCATTCCAGCCTGCATGGGAATTCTTTTGTCAATAAAAACAGCCGCGCCGGATTCAATTTGGCTTTCTTCGAAGAATAACTTTGCTGCTTTGTGCGCAATATTATTTTCTCCGGCAAGAAGGCTGTTGTTGCATTTTACGGAAATTTCTTCAGCTTTTTCAATTTTTACGTAGTCAAAAAGGTCAACGGTCTGCATAACGGATTTTATTTCATGATATCCGTTGGGAAGCTTTCCGGTAATATCAAGGAAAAGATTGATTTTTGCAGGAGCTTTTACACTTATGCTGTTCATTTTTCAAGTTCCTCGAGAAATTCTTTTATTCTCTTGGTAGCTTCCATAATATGATCAAGAGAATATGAGTAGGAAACCCTAACAAATCCTTCTCCGGAAGAACCAAAAGCGTTGCCGGGAACAACCGCGACTTTTTTGCTGTGAAGAAGTTTTTCGCAAAACTCCTCAGAAGAAAGACCGGTGGATCTTATGCAGGGAAAAACATAGAAAGCGCCTTCCGGGGTGAAGCAATCAAGACCCATATCATTGAATGCTTTTACAAGAAAACGTCTTCTCATATCATACTGTTTTTTCATTTCCTCTACTTCGTTATCACAATCACGCATTGCAACAACAGCAGCATACTGGCTGGTGGTAGGGGAACTCATGATTCCGTACTGATGAACTTTAAGCATCTGGGAAATAACAGGAAGAGGGCCGGCAACATAGCCAAGACGCCATCCGGTCATTGCGTATGCTTTAGAAAAACCGTTTACAATAATGGTGCGTTCTTTCATACCTTCGATTTCTGCTATGGAAACATGGCGCTCATCGCCATAAGTAAGTTCTGCATATATTTCGTCGGAAAGAACCATTATATCGGTTTCGCGTAGAACCTCGGCAATTTCTTCAAGGTCTTCTTTCCGCATAACAGCACCGGTCGGGTTGTTCGGAAAAGGAAGAACAAGAAGTTTTGTTTTGGGAGTAATGGCCGCACGAAGCTCTTCGGCAGTAAGGCGGAAATTATTTTCGCGCTTTGTTTCGATTGTTACAACTTTACCGCCGGAAAGACGGCAGATAGGGTCATAACATACAAAGGAGGGAATGGGCAAAAGCATTTCGTCACCTTCATCGATAAGGGAACGGATAGTGAGATCTATTGCCTCAGAACCGCCTACGGTGATGAAAATGTTGTTTGCTTCATAATCAAGATTGAATCTGCGTTTAAGATATCTGGAAGCTTCCTGACGAAGTTCCAAAAGACCGGCATTAGCGGTGTACCAGGTATGGCCCTTTTTGAGAGAATCGATACCGGCTTCACGAATATGCCAGGGAGTTTTAAAATCCGGTTCGCCTATGGTAAGAGCAATAACATCTTTTACCTCCGCAGCGAGATCGAAGAATTTACGGATTCCGGAGGGTTTTAATGTTGTGACTTTTTCGGAAAGCACCTTATCGTAATCAATCAATATTCAGATGTCTCCTTTCGTCTTTAACTTCTTCGGTGAAATTGAAGAAATGCTCTTTGTATCGTTTAAGAACAAAGTTTGTTGCAGTGGAAGTTACGGAATCGAGAGTTGCCAGACGTTTTGCAACAAACATAGAAATATCTTTAAAGCTGTGGCCACGTATTATGACAGAAAGATCATAGCTGGAACTGCTCATGAGCCATACGGTCTGAACTTCATCATAGCTCATTATTTCTGCAGCGATTTCATCATATCCATGTCCGCGTTTGGGCTGAACTTTAAGTTCAATAACGGCAGTGCAATCATTGGGGTCGATTTTTTCCCAATTAACAAGTGCATTATAACCGACTATTACATTTTCTTTTTCATATTCTTTAACTGCGGCAGCAACTTCCTCTTCGGATTTTCCGAGAAGTGCGGAAAGTTGGTCGGTGGAAAGTTTTGCATTCTGTTCAAGAAGTTTAAGAAGCTGATCCATAATAAAATCTCCTTTAATCAATATTTATCAGAATGGGTTTGCGTTTTTCATAATAACAATAGGAAGAAAAACCTGCTTCGTAAACAAGGCTTATTCCTTCGCTTAGGTCAGAACCGATTGATGAACAGCTGTGAGAACCGGAACCGACAGTAATAAATTCTCCGCCAAGTTCACGGAACATTCGGAGATATCTTACGGGAGGAAGAATCATGTTTAATTTGCTTCTGAGGGCAGAAGTGTTTACTTCGAGAGCTTTTCCGTTTTCAGCAAGTTTTTTGAGAATAGTTTCGATTATATCATCACAATGACGAATTGAAAAATAGGGGGCGGATTCGCTGTTTACATAGCGCATGGGAAGAGTAAGCTGGCTGAGAACATCAAAATTATCCCAATTGGATGTTTCAAGAAGTAGTTTATAGTAAGCTTCCATATGGCGGATAATTTCACTTTCAGAAAGTTCTGAATAATTTATATCGCTCACTTTTCTTCCGTCAGGATATTTTTTAACAGAAGCAAGAACAAGATCGAAAGGAAAACTGTTGATGATTTTATCAGCTTTTCCAATATTATCAAGAGGTTGTCCTACTTCAATTCCGTTTGAAATAATCAAAGAATCTTCGAAAACGGAGCGGGCTTTATATACACAGTAAGCGGATTCACGTACTCTATCTGAAAATTGCATTTCGTCAAAACGGTCACAATCGCAGCAATCGGTTACCGCAAATCCCATAAGTCCGCGGTTTACCGCCTGTTCGCAAAGGCTCATAATGGAATGAACGCCACGCGGAGAACAGTCGCTGTGAACATGTCCGTCAAATCTTTTCTGATAATACATAAAGATCGCCCTCTTTCTATAATATTATATAATAACACATCTTATTTAATTTGAAAAGATGTAAAATAAAAAAGCATCCGAACGGATGCTTTTAATTATTTCAAAAGACTTTTGCCTTTCCATTTCTTTGAAGGATCGATTCCGATTATTCCGCAAATCGTCGGTGCAATATCAATTATATTTGCATCATTGAATTTTCCCTCATCGAGTTCAAAATCGGTTTTGATGAAAAGGGGAATGGTCATATCGATAGGATCTGCACTTCCGTGAGTATGGTCATGTCCGCCATGGTCGGCAAGAATGATCACAGAATAATCTTCCGGAAGATTTGACATTATTTTTTCAATGATTCCAAAAGAATGATAAGCAGCTTTGTAATAAGCTTCGGTGCCCCAACCTTCTTCGTGACCTATACTGTCAGTGGTTTCAAGATAAAGAAAAGCAAAGTCGGGTTTGTATTCGTTTATAAAATTTTCGCAGTCTTCTTCAAGAAGTTCTGTTACTTTACCGTGAGGGAAATATTCTTCCGAAACGAAGTGGCCATAGCACAAAGCATAAGGTTCAAAAAGGTCTTTCAGTTCACCCCAGCTGTAAAAAAATGCTGTGGATTTTCCATTATCACGCAGCTGCTCAAAAAGTCCTTTTCTTTCGCCGGGAACAAAGGTGTTGCCTAAAACTCCGTGTTCCGAGGGGAGAACGCTGTGAAAAAGTGACATGTGGCAGGGAAGGGTCCAGGAAGGAAAAACCGCTTGAGCATGCGGATTATATCGCGAAATGCTCATGAGTTTTTCGGCAAAAGGGTGGCCGCATTTTAAAACGGCATCAGGTCTCATTCCGTCACAAAGAATCATAAGGACTTTGTTTTTCATAACAAATTCACCTCAAAAGTGGAATTTTATTCAGTATATCACGATAAGAGAATCAATTCAAATCTTCTTTAGGCCATTGACAATATATGTTGTCCTTTGTATCAAGTAAAACGGTTTTCATATAGGAATTCCATCCTGTACCTTCGGTGGCGGAGATGAATTCGTCAACAAAGGAAAGGTCAAGATTAGAAAAAACTCCTCCGAAATAAGCAACGTTAAGTTTTGCGCTGAAAACGCTGTATTTTTCCGCAAGTTCCGGATCATTAACAACAGAATAGACGGACTCTTTTGCTTGGTTATAAGCGCTTTCATAGAAAAAATTATAACCATAGTCATTATATTCAAGAAGATTTTTATCTTCAATTCCAGATTCTGCGGCAAATCCGGAAACATCAGTTGATTTAGCCTTATATTTCCAGCCGTCGGTGGAGATTTCTATTGAGCCGTAGCGGTGAGGATATACGCAGAATCCGCCTGTTACAATATCGGTAATGTTTTCGGTCTGTACATAGTGCTGAGTATGAAGATGTCCGCAGAGATAGAGAGAACCACCGTTTTCGGAAATCATTTCGGAAACAACATCGCCATTGCTTAATTTGTAAGTAAAGTCAAAACGGGGATTGTGGGAAAGAATACTGTGGTGTCCGGCAAAAACAGGAATATTTCCTGCTTCTTTACAAAGCGCAAGTTCATTTTCAAGCCATTTAAGGGTTTTATCACTGAGCTGGCCGAGAGAAACGCCATACATAAGATTTGTATCCAACATAAAGATTCTAATTCCCTTTCCAGTATCATAAACGTAGGAAAGAGAATTTTCATCATAGGAAATTCCACCGGAATATCCGAATTCGGAATATATTTCTCGGAATTCATCGGGAGTTATTACTTCTGCATTTGCCGGTTCTCCATTTGGGAAAATATATGCGTAATTGGTTATATCATGGTTGCCGGGAAGGACAAGAATTTTAATTCCGGCTTCGGAAAGCGGAATAAGTTTTTCTTTAAGAGCAAGGTGGGAAACTTTTGCGCCATCAAATGCAAGGTCACCGGTCATAATAATATAATCCGGTTTTTCCGAAAGCATTTGAGATACAAAAGCATCAAAAATATCTTCAATATATTCAACCTGTTTTCCGGTTCCGTTGCTTTCGTTTGCTTCCGCAAAAACATTTTCATAGGAAAAATATTCTTTTCCTGTAAAATGAATATCTGTAACGTGAACTATTTTCAGATTTTCTTCGGAAGAACATCCGCAGAGGGAGAACAGCATAATAACAATAAAAATAAAAAGTTTTTTCATAAATA
>JAZUAX010000093.1:0-2285 GCA_045638185.1 Oscillospiraceae bacterium
CGAAGCCGGAAGAACAGAAAGAGGAAGAAATCGGATGGGAAGAATGGCTCGAAAGAGGCCGTGAAATTCTTTATAAAATGGGCTTTCTCAATGCGGTGATGAGTCTGAAAAATGCTGAAATTTGTTATAAAAACATTATTCTTCTTATATATGAAAACGAACCCGAAAAAAACAGGTATCTTGCCTTTAGTAAATTTATAACAGGTTTTTTGGGTGCATACTATTATGCATATCTCTATTTCGGAATTAGCTTTAAAGAATACGCAGATACTAAGGAATGGTTGTATAAAGAGCTGGATACAAGTATTGCTCTGTTTCTTCAAACTATTCTTGTGTGTACAGAAAATGCACTGTATTCAAAAATGGTTGCGGAAAAGGCCGTCAGTTTGTTCGTTGACTTTGGCGAGGATAGTGAAATTTTAAAACATCTTAAGGTGCTTGAGGAAATTATCGGGGACAAACAAGAAGAAGTGACTGCCCAATATTGGGAAGAACATAGTAAAAAATTAAAAAAACTTATAGCAGAAAGAAATTCCCTTTGTGAGATAGTCAACGAATACAACGAACTTCTGGACAAGGCCGAAATCGCAAATCAGAAAACCGAAAAAATCCGTTTGGAGATTTCCAGTGTCAGAGATTGCTACCACAGAGCATGGGATCGCAGCATAAGACTTAATTTCTTCCAGAAAAAAGAGAAGAAGAAACTCGAAGAAGAAATGCACTTACTTGTTGTCAGCGAAAATAACCTTAAAGAGAAATTAAAACTTCGCGAAAATGAGGAAGTAAGAATCAGCAGAAATATTGAGAAAAAACTGAAAAACGCTTCTGATTCACTATTGAGAATCAACGAAATAGATTCGGAACTTGAAGCAAACCATTATCCGGGCGAAGACGATTTTGTTGAAATGTTTGAGAAAGAGGTTCAAAAAACCGTGGGGCGTTTCATGTAATAATAAAACCGCAAACGGAGCTTTTTAGAATTTTAAGTTCAAAAAGCTCCGTTTTTCGCTTCTTTTGTTCTTTTCGCCAAAAGCGGAAAATCCCCTTTTCGTTAAATTTGCCCATTGGGCGAAATAAAAAACGGCGAACCTGATTAAAACTTAAAAAAACGGCGTATTTCGCCAAAAACTGCCGCATAAAATGGCTATTGATTTAACCTTGTTCTTTATATATAATTATTATGGCGAAAATTCGGGGGATATTTTCCCCAAAAGCCGCCGAAAAATTTGTGCAAAAGCAAAAATTTACATATGAGAGGGGCAAAATCAAAATGAACTGCTCAAAAGATGTCGAAAGGATGTGTCCCGTTACCAAAGGACCCCACCACGGACCGGCTCCCATTCCTGAAGAAGGAAGATGGGTTAAAGCTTATGAAATCAAAGATATCTCCGGTCTTTCCCATGGTATCGGCGCTTGCGCACCCCAGCAGGGCGCGTGCAAACTCACCCTTAACGTAAAAAACGGAATTATCGAAGAAGCTCTTGTTGAAACCATCGGCTGCACCGGTATGACCCATTCCGCTGCAATGGCAGGCGAAATTCTTCCCGGAAAAACCATCCTCGAAGCTCTCAACACCGACCTTGTCTGCGACGCAATCAACGTAGCTATGAGAGAAATTTTCCTCCAGCTCGTTTACGGCAGAAGCCAGACCGCATTCTCCGAAGACGGTCTTCCCATCGGCGCAGGTCTCGAAGACCTTGGCAAAGGCCTCCGCAGCTCCGTTGGTACTATCTATTCCACCGGCGCAAAAGGTGTTCGTTATCTTGACCTCACCGAAGGCTATATCAGCTCCATTGCACTTGATGAAAACAACGAAACCATCGGTTATAAATTTGTTCGCCTCGGCAAAATGATGGAAGACATCCGTCATGGTGTTCCCGCAGAGGAAGCTCTCGCTAAAAACACCGGCACCTATGGCCGCTATGCTGACGCACCCAAATATATCGACCCGAGAGAAGAATAAGGAAAGGAGGAGCTTATATCATGGCAGAATTTGAAGGTAAAGAAAGAAGACTTCCGAAAATCGAAGCCTGTCTTAAAGAAAACGGTTTTGCTTCCCTTGAAGAAGCAAGAGAAATTTGCCTTGCAAAAGGCGTTGACGTAGAATCTCTCGTCAAAGGCGTACAGCCTATCGCATTCGAAAACGCAGTTTGGGCATATACCCTCGGCGCAGCAATCGGTATCAAACGCGGCGTAACTTCCGCAGCAGATGCAGCAAAATGCATCGGCGAAGCTCTCCAGTCCTTCTGCATTCCCGGTTCTGTTGCAGAACAGAGAAAAGTTGG
>JAZUAX010000094.1:0-1870 GCA_045638185.1 Oscillospiraceae bacterium
AAAAGTGGGTAAATAAAAGCGGATAGCCATGAAAAAATGGCTATCCGTTTTTTAATAAGAGGCGAAAACAGGAAAAAATAAGCCGGAAAACGAATTTATGAAAATAAAATAAATTAATAGATAAAAAATATTGCTTTTTTATATGATATATCTATAATAAGTTATATATCTCAATGGTCATCGGAGGAATGAGCAAATGAAAAATTTAAAAAGACTGATAGCTCTTTTACTTGCTTTGAATATGGCGTTTTCCGGCGCACTCCCTGTGTTTGCGTTTGAAATGGAAAAAGTCGAAGAGGAGGTAATCTTTTCCGAAGCGGAAACCGAAAAAACTGCCGAATGGGATACCGACGGCGACGGAACCCTTGAGGTACTTGCAATAGGCAACAGTTTTTCCGTTGATGCTCTTGAATATGCATGGCAGATTGCAAACGGCCTCGGTATAGAAGATATTGTAATCGGAAACCTCTATATCGGCGGCTGCAGTCTTGAAACCCATGCGGCAAACGCAAAGGGCGACCTTGGGAAATACACTTATTATCATAACGAAAGCGGAAAATGGACTTCCACCGGAAGCTATAAAATCAGCGCAGCTCTTGCGGAGAGGGATTGGGATTTTATCTCCATGCAGCAGGCCAGCAATTACAGCGGCGTTGAAAGTACATATAACGAAGACCTGACATATCTTATTGATTACGTCAAAGAGCGTTCCGACGCAAAACTTCTCTGGCACATGACATGGGCATATCAGCAGAATTCCACCCATTCTGCATTCCCCACTTATGACAAAAACCAGATGACCATGTACAATGCTATCGTTTCCGCGGTGCAGAATAAAATAGTCATCAATGATGATATTGATTTTATCGTACCAAATGGAACGGCTGTTCAGAACTCCCGTACATCCCTCCTCGGAGATACAATAACCCGCGACGGTTACCACCTCAGCTATGATTACGGAAGATATCTTGCCGGACTTGCTTTCATCAAAACCGTTACCGGATTTGATATTTCCGGAGTGAAATATGCTCCTTCCGGCGTTGATGCGGAAGAAAAGGCAATCGCAATCGAATCCGTGAACAACGCCTTTGAAAAGCCTTTTGAGGTTACGAAATCGGTTTATACCAACGAAGTTCAGGAAGAAGGATATATTGAGCTTAAATCCGAACTTTATAAAGGCGCGTTCTGGCATTCCACTTTCGCAGAAGGTTATAACGTTCTTCATTACGACAAAAGCAACAGCAACCAGTATTTTGCAACACCTCGTTTCACAAAAGAGGATCTGCCTGTCGGCTCGATTATCGTTGTTGAAAGCGGATGGCAGTACCGTCCGGAAGGTTGGGTGACGGATGCTCTGCAGACCGTAAGAGAGGATGTTACCGCAAAATCCTTTGTGAAGGTTACCGAGGAATGGTGGAAAGATTACACCCTTCGTGCTTTCAATATTTCAAAGGTGGGTCTTCCCTCCCTTGCGGATACCGAAGAAGCGGAAGTCCGCGCAGTATTTAAAATTTATGTGCCGGAAGAATTGCACAAACATATCTATAAATCCGTTGTCACTGAACCCACCTGCACCGAACAAGGTTATACCACTCATACCTGTGCTTGCGGCGAAAGTTATTCAGATTCCTATACTGAAACGGTTGAGCACAGCTTTGAGTACGAAATTTGCACCGTTTGTGGATACAGCGATGAATATGTTCTTCTTGAGCACAATCTTTATAAAAATGCATACTGGCATCCGATGAAGGAAGGAAAATATAACGAACTCCATTACGGATACAGCAACAGCCACCAATTTTTTGCAGCTCCGCGCTTTACAAAAGAAGAACTGCCCGTCGGCTCTGTAATCATTCTTGCAGAAGGCTGG
>JAZUAX010000095.1:0-7444 GCA_045638185.1 Oscillospiraceae bacterium
CCGCTCTTGCGTCGAGGATGGCATTTACGATTCTTGGAGTGAATTTTTCTTCGCCGTAATCGTAAAGTATCTTCGCAAGCTGGGCTCCGCTGAAGGTGTTTACGATATCATAAGCGGAAGTTCCTTCCTGGCTCATGCGCATATCAAGAGGTGCTTCGTTATGATAGCTAAAACCTCTTTCAGCCGCATCGAGCTGGTGGGAGCTTACGCCGAGGTCCAGCAGGACTCCATCTACTTTATCAATTCCAAGTCTGTCGAGAACTGCGGGAATCTCGGCAAAATCGGAACGGATGACCTCGGCGCAAGGATATTTTGCAAGGCGTTCGCTTGCGGTTTTTATTGCATCCGGATCCTTATCCAGCGCGATAAGTTTTCCGGTTGTAAGGCGTTTTGCAATTTCGGAAGAATGTCCGGCACCGCCGGCAGTTCCGTCAACGTAAATTCCGTCAGGTTTTATGTCAAGCTGTTCAATGCATTCATTAAGCATTACGGAAATATGTTTAAATTCAAGTTCACTCATATTTCCCACCTCAGAATCCAAGTTCGTCCATAATTGCAGCGATATCATCAGAATCGATCTGAGAGCTGCGTTCGATCCATGTTTCTTTATCCCAGAGCTCAACATGGTCGGAGGCACCGATCACCGCAACGTCTTTTGTTATGTTTGCAAAGGTACGAAGGTTGGGGCTTACAAGAACTCTTCCCTGTTTGTCGGAATTTACTATTGTTGCGGAAGAGAACATAAAACGTTTAAGATCTCTTGCTTTTGCTCTGGGAAGTCCTCCCACAAGTTCGCTTATATGTTCCCAACTGGACATGGAATATACGGAAAGACAGCCGTCAAGGCCTTTTGTTATCACAAACTGTTCGCCAAGTTCTTCGCGAAGTTTTGCCGGAAAATTAACGCGGCCTTTTTCATCAAAGCTGTGGTAATATTCGCCGATAAACATTGTCTTTCCTCCTTCCGTTTTTTGATAAAATTGTGGGAAAATTAGCCACCTTTCCCCACACTTCACCACTTTGATTATATTATACAGCAAATCACAAAAAAATCAATAGTATTTTCAAAAATTAACAAATTAAATTTTCGGCATAACTATGCGAAAAAACCGCCTTTTTGGTGTGAATTGTCAAAAAGTGGAGATAAAAAAGCCCGTTTTAAAAAAACGGGCTTTTTTGTGGGTTTTTCTTTCATTTTTTGTTTGATTTTTTAGTTTTTGTGGTAATTCGTGGAGCATAAAAAAACGGGAGCAAAGCTCCCGTTTTTCATCTTTTTTTATTTCTGGGTGGGCTGCATTGCTGCCTGTGCAACTTTCTGCTGCTGGTTGAAAGCAGAACGGGTTCCTTTTACTTCGGTAAGGGAAGCAGCAAGGGTCTCCTCGGTATTTTTGAGGATTCCGTCAACAAATTCTTTTGCAGACTGGCGCATTTCTCTGCTCTGCTGCTGTGCCTGCTGAGTGATTTCAGCGGCTTTGTTTTTGCTCTGACGAACGATCTCCTGTTCATCAACAAGTGCTGCAGCGCGTTTTTCTGCTCTTGCAATAATTGCTTCGGCTTCTTTTTTTGCTTCTTCAACAATTGCGGTGCGGTCTGCAACAATAGACTGTGCCTGTCTGATTTCAGTAGGAAGATTAAGACGAACATCATCAAGAAGTTCGCGTACTTTGTCTGCATCTACGACGCAGCGGCCGCCGGTAAGCGGAAGAGACCAGGAACGGTCAATAAGCTCATCAAGCTGATCAAGAATTTCTTCAATAGGCATAATTTATGTCCTCCCATTATTTAAGTCTTTTTTCAATTTCCTGAACTTTGTTTTTCGGAACAAAATCCGAAACATCTCCGCCAAATCCGGCGATCTGTCGGATGAGGCTGGAACTTACGTACATATTTCGCGGATCCGCAGTTATAAAAACAGTTTCCGCATTCGGTGCAAGGCTTCTGTTTGCAAGAGCCATCTGGAATTCATATCCAAAATCCGAAGAAGAACGAATTCCTTTTACAATGGCGCTTATTCCGTTTTCTTTAACATAATCCGCCAGAAGTCCGCTGAAGGAATCCACTTTAACTCCGTCTATTCCTTCAACCGCTTTTTCAATAAGTTTGCAGCGCTCCTCCGGAGAAAAAACGCACTTTTTATCCGGATTTGTTACCACAAGAACGGTAACTTCATCAAAAAGCTCCGCTGCTCTTTTGATTATGTCTATGTGTCCGTTGGTGATCGGGTCAAAACTGCCCGGGCAAACTGCTTTTTTCATAAAATCAGTCCTCGCCGCGTTTATACATAAGCACCTTTGTGCTTCCGTAACGGTATTCCTTCGCTTTAACAAGTTTTCCGGCTTCCTCAGGAAGATCTATGTTTTTTGCAGTCTCACAAAGAACAATGCCGCCTTCTCTCATAACCTTTGAAACAGCAGGAAGAACAACCGGAAGTTGTTCCGCCGCATAAGGAGGATCGAGAAAAGCTATATCAAATCTTTCAAATGCACTGGAAAGATACATAAGGGCATCGCCCGTTTTAAGCTTTGCAGAATCTTCAAAACCGCAGTTTTTGATGTTTTCACTGATACATTTCTGTGCAACCTTTGCGCTGTCCACAAAAACGCAGGATTTCGCTCCGCGGGAAAGAGCCTCGATTCCAAGCTGGCCGCTTCCGGCAAACAAATCGAGTACGTCCGCTTCTTCTATAAGAAACTGAATTGAAGAGAAAATTCCTTCTTTAACTTTTTCTCCGGTGGGGCGGGTAACATCCCTTCCTTCCGGGGTTATAAGGCGTTTTCCCTTTGCAGTTCCGGTAATAACTCTCATAAAAATACCTCCGTTTGAGATAGTTCTATTATCCTATTTTTTGATAAAAAAGTCAATGTTATTCTTCCCTGTCCAGAAGTTCCCTGAGGGATCTTGCCGCGGAAATATTCATTCCGGGAGCTTCCGAAAGCTCCTCGGCCGTTGCCGCTTTTATCGCCTTCATGGTTTTAAAATGCTTCAGAAGCGCCGCAGCGCGTTTTGGTCCAACGCCTTCCGCTTTTGTTATTATCATTTCAAAATTTGTTTTAGCGTGCTTTTTGCGGCTGTAACCAATCGTAAAACGGTGAACTTCATCCTGAACGGCTGTTACAAAGTTAAAAACGGATTTTACGGGAGAAATTGCTATCTCCCCGCCGTTCTTCGCAATAGCTCTGGTTCTGTGGCGGTCATCTTTTACCATACCAAAAAGCGGAACCTTTATACCCATTCTGTCAAAAAGTTCCTGCACCGCCGCAACATGGCCTTTGCCGCCGTCCAGAAGAATAAGGTCCGGCATTCTTCCGAAAGAAGATCCGCTTCCCTGCTCCTCAAAATAATGATTGAAGCGGCGCTCAAGCATTTCGCACATGCACGCATAGTCATCCGGCGCAACAGCATTTTTTATGGAAAACTTTTTATAATCGCTTTTTTTCGGTCTGGCATTTTCAAAAACCACCATTCCGCCGACTACCGTTTCCGCACCGAAGTTGGAAATATCGTAAGCTTCGATTATTTCCGGAGCTTTTTCCATTCCGAGCATTCTTCCAAGTTCATCAAGAACCGCAACCTCTCTGCTCGTTCTGGATTTTTCGTGAGAAAGGCGTTCTGCGGCATTGTTATAGGCCATATCGGTAACCTGTTTGCGTTCGCCTTTCTGCGGAACGGTTATGCTGACTTTTCTTCCTGCTTTTTCAGAAAGCCATCTTTCCAGAAGTTCCGTTTCTTCACATTTTTCATGGAGAGCAATCTCTTTCGGAATATCTGTTCTGTCAGAATAAAAGCTCTGGAGAAATTCCGTTACAAAAGCCGGCTCCGTACCGAAATCCTTAAGAATATATTCATCTTTGTCAACAAGCCTTCCTCCACGGAAACTGAGAACAACAGCACAGCAGTTTTCGCCGCTTTTAGCAATAGCTATAACATCCTGTTCCTTGACTTTGGAGAAAACTACTTTCTGGCGGTTGGTAATTCCTTCAATCGCTTTTATTCTGTCACGAAGAACCGCGGCCCTTTCAAAGTCCTCCGCCTCAGCAGCTTCGAACATTCTCTCGGTAAGTTTTTCAACGGAAGCACTGCTTCCGCCTTTAATAAAATCGATGGCTTCGTTAAGCGTTTCGTTATATTCCTCTTCGGAAATTCTTCCGCGGCAAACGCCCATGCAGTTTTTGATGTAATAATTGAGGCACGGTCTTGCTTTTCCAAATTCCTGCGGAAACTTTCTGTTGCATGTCGGAAGCATAAAAGCCTTGTTTGCTTCCGCAACAGTCTGACGAACAACATAAGAACTTATATAAGGCCCGAGATATTCCGCATCGTCATCATTTTTTTGCAAAACTCCGGAAAGCCGGCTGTAAGGTCCGGGAGAAATCCGGACATAACTGTAACCTTTGTCATCCTTAAGCAGAATATTATATTTCGGAGAATACTGCTTGATAAGACTGCATTCGAGGATCAGTGCTTCAAATTCGCTGTCCGTAACTATATATTCAAAATCATGGACGTGTTCCACCATTTTATAAACCTTCGGAAGGTGTTTTTCAACATTCCGGAAATAGCTTGTTACACGGTTTTTAAGTTTTTTTGCCTTTCCGACATAAATAACTTTTCCGCTTTTATCGTGCATGATATAGACGCCGGGTTCCATCGGAAGGCTGAGTGTTTTTTCATGAAGATAAGGCAATCTCGGATTATCCAATTTTCCGGCCTCCTTTTTCCGCATAAAACGGTTTTTTGTTTCCTCTATTATAACAAAAAGCGCCGCAAATATCACTATCTGCGGCGCAAAAATTCAGATTTTTATAAATCAGTCAGCAAAACCGGATTCAACAAGTTTAACAAGAGCATTTACTGCTTCTTCTTCGTCAACACCGTCTGCGATGATGGTGATATCGGTGCCTCCGACAATTCCGAGAGAAAGAACACCAAGAAGGCTTTTTGCATTAACTCTTCTTTCGTCTTTTTCTACCCAAATAGAAGATTTGAATTCATTAGATTTCTGAATGAAGAAAGTTGCAGGACGTGCATGAAGGCCGACCTGATTCTGAACTTTAACAGCGTTAGAATACATATTATAAATCTCCTCAAAATCAACTTTTATTGTGTTTTCATTATAACAGTTTATTTTTACCAATTCAACGAATTAGGTTATTTTCTATAAAAATTCCAAAGAAGGTTAAAATATTTCAGCTTATTTGTATAAATTCACTACAAGTTTTCAACTTACTTGAGCAAATTATACAGTACCGGAACTGCCATTGCAGGAAGAAGGTTTGCGGTCCTGATTTTCTCTCCCACAATAAAGTTTATGCCGATGCACATAATTATGGCATAGCCTACCATGGAAAACTGATTCATAATTTCCGGATTGCTGTCAATAAGCGGTTTTATCTGAGAAGCAAAAAGAGAAATCGCTCCCTGATATGCAAAAAGCGGAACGCAGGCAAAAATCACACCCATTCCCATTGTCGAAGCAAGAACCATTGCAGTTATAAAATCAAGTGTGCTTTTTACTATAAGGACACTCGAATCTCCCGAAAGGCCGTCGTTTACCGCACCAATAATGCTCATTGAACCTACACAGAAAATTATAAAAGCAGAAACAAGACCTTTGGAAAATCCGTCAGCCTTAACTTTACTTTCCACCAATTTTCCGGCAGAATTTATTCTGTCGTCAAGCTTCAGAATTTCTCTGGCAAATGCTCCGAGAGCAAGGCTGATAAGTAAAACCAAGCCTCCGCTTTCAGTGATTTTTCCGTCAGAACCCACAGAAAGCATATTTGTCAGAACACCGTTTATTCCGATTATCAGAACGGCAATTCCCTCGGCTTTCATAACGTTTTCCATTATTTCGCTTTTAATTCCCTTTTTAAGAAAAACTCCCAAAAGTCCGCCAAAAATTACCGCTGCAACATTTACAATCGTTCCAAACATTTTATTCCTCTTTTTTGAGCATATCCGGGCGTTTTTCCATAGTACGTTTCACTGCCTGTTCATGGCGCCAATCAGAAATCATTTTGTGGTTTCCGGAAAGAAGAACAGAAGGAACTTCTCTTCCGTGCCAGACCTGAGGACGGGTATACTGAGGATATTCAAGAAGGCCGGAATAATGGCTTTCGTCCTCGAAGCAAACATCTTCAGAAAGAACTCCATCGCAAAGTCTTCCCACAGCATCAGTGAGCACCAATGCTCCAAGTTCACCGCCGGTAAGAACATAGTCGCCGATAGAAACTTCTTTATCAACAATTTCCTCGATTATTCGTTCATCTATTCCTTCGTAATGTCCGCATATAAGAAGCAAATGTTCATAGTTCTCGGCAAAATCAACAGCCAAAGCCTGATTGAGCACAGCTCCCTGAGGAGACATATAAATTACGAAAGGTTTTGAGCACGCTTCTTCGCAAACATGCTCATAGCATCTGTAAATAGGGTCCGCCTGCATAAGCATTCCGTTTCCTCCGCCATAAGGAGCCGCATCAACTCTCTGATGCTTATCTTCGGAAAAATCACGGATATTATGACAATAAACTTCGATAAAACCCGCTTTTCTCGCTCTTCCGATAATGCTGGTGCTGAGCACTGCTTCACACATTTCAGGGAAAAGGGTTGCTATATCAATCCTCATCGTCAAAAAGTCCTTTCATCGGGGTGATTTCAAGAACTCCCCCATCGATATCAACTTTGCTGATAACCTGCGGAATTGCAGGGATCCAGGTTTCTTTTTTGTCCTCACCAGAAACACAATAAATATCGTTAGCACCGGTGGGAGCAACGTCGGAAACTTCTCCGTAAACGGTTCCGTTTGCCGCATCAACCACTTTAAGGCCGATTATATCCTGGATAAAATAGTCGCCTTTCTTCATCGGAATGTCGTTGCGGTTCATATAGAGAACTTTTCCGATAAATTTTCTTGCATCTTCCGGATTATCAATTCCCTTGAGTTTTACAAGATATACGTTTTTATGCGGCTTTGCATAGGAAACACGATATTCCTGCTCGCCGTTTTCATCAAGATACATTCTCATGCTGCGTTCTATATCGCCCGGATCACACCAGGGATAAAGACGCATATCGCCGCGAAGTCCGTGTATTGCAACAACTTCGCCAACTTCAAGAAACTGCTTTTTCATAACTTTTTAAACCTCGCCTAAATTCCATAATTCCCCCGTCAAATTTCTTTGACGAGGGAATTTGTTTTTTCGAATATTATTCGATCGTGACAGCAACCTTCTTGCCGGCACGGTTCGCAGCTGTGCGCATAAGGGTGCGGATCGCGCGGGCAATTTTTCCCTGGCGGCCGATTACTCTTCCCATATCGGATGCAGCAACATGAAGATGGTAAACAACGGTACCTTCTTCATCTGCTTCATCAACGGTTACGGAAACAGCTTCCTTATCCTCAACAAGACCGCGTGCGATTACAGCAAGCAGTTCTTCCATGTTG
>JAZUAX010000096.1:0-23974 GCA_045638185.1 Oscillospiraceae bacterium
CTCGAAAAGCTTGAGGAAGGGGAAAAAGTTCTTTCCCCCGGAATGAAATACAAACATTATGCCCCCAAAGCACAGGTCACCCTTATCAAAGCAAGTTCGGAAGATTACATAAAATTCGTTAATGAGCACGCAGACGAAGGCGTTTTTGCTCTTTGTTTTGATGAAGAAGCAGAAAAACTTTCTGTGAGCACCGTTTGCTACGGTTCTGAATTTTCCGATGCCGAACAGGCCGAACATATTTTTGATGCTTTAAGAATAATTGATGAAAGTGGCGCAAAAAGAGTTTTTGCCCATTCGCCAAAGGTTACCGGAATCGGTCTGGCGGTCTATAACCGCCTTATAAGAGCGGCGGGTTTTGACGTTATCGAACTTTGAGCACGGAACAAAAAGGAAGTGACAGAAATGGCAAATATCATAGGCCTTACCGGGCAGACCGGTGCAGGAAAAAGTACGGTAAGAGATATCCTTAAAAGCAAAGGTGCGGCGGTTATTGATGCGGACAGTGTTGCACATGATATAACCGATAATAATCTTAGCTGTATTTATGATATAGTAAGCCATTTTTCCTGCCTTGTGCTCAACGAAAAAGGAAAAATCAACCGCAAAGCTCTTGGAAAACGTGTGTTTTCCGATTCAAGGGAGCTTGCTGCGCTTAATAAAATCATATTCCCTTATATTCTGGAAGCAATTGAGCACGAAGTGCTTGAACATATTGCGGAAGGAAAGGAAAATATAGTTATTGACGGAGCAACGGTTATCGAAAGCGGATGCGGAAAAATGTGCGATGTGCTCGTTTCCGTTGTTGCAGAAGAGGAAACCAGAATAACCCGTATAATAAAACGCGACGGAATTTCAAAAGCAGATGCGGAAAGACGTGTTTCTGCCCAAAAACCGGAGGAATTCTATACTGAGAATTCGGATTTTGTTATTAAAAATGACAGCACACCGGCAGAACTTGAACGCGGAGTGAATACCGTGCTCAAAAATATGCTGAAAACTTTGTAAAACTTTTTCGGAGGATTTATTTTGGGAAAAGTTATAAAAAATGCGCTTCTTGGGCTTCTTGTTGTGGCTTTTCTTGTGGTTGCCGGAGCGATGATGAACAAAAGCGCAAAACTCCTTGAGCATTGGGCATACCCCACCGGATACAGCGAAATTGTTGAGGAAAAAGCTGCGAAATATAATGTTCCGCTTTCGGTTGTTTATGCGGTTATCCGCACCGAAAGTAACTTTGAACCGGATGCCGAAAGCTGGGTAGGCGCAAGAGGACTTATGCAGATCACAAAAGATGCTTTTGAATGGATAGATTATTACCGCGGAGAAACCGGTGCTTCCTGGGACGATATGTACGTTCCGGAATATAATATCGATTACGGCGTATGGCTTCTTTCATATCATTACGGTCTTTTCGAAGAATGGGAAACGGTCTATGCGGCATATAACGCCGGCCCGAATGCCGTTAAAAAATGGCTGGAAAATCCGGAATATTCCCTTGACGGAAAAACTCTTGATAAAATTCCTTACGAGGAAACTTCAAATTATCGTGAAAAAGTCAGCAAATACCGCGAAGGTTATCAAAGAATTTACGGTTTTGACTGATTTTAAATAAACCAATAAAAATCTTACATAGAAAAGGAGAAACAACATGAGCGAAAAAGAAAAATCCGCAGGCCAGCTTCTTAAAGAAAAACTTTTCAGAAGCCCCAAAAACGCAGGTTCCACTCTTTCCGAAGAGGAGATCAAAGCCGCTTTTGATTATTGCGAACCTTACAAAGAATTCATCAGCACCTGCAAAACCGAGCGTGAATTTGTCGATTGGGTAATTCCGGTTCTTGAAAAGGAAGGATTTGTTCCTTTTGAAGCAGGAAAAAAATATGTTGCCGGCGACAAAGTTTATCTCAACAACCGCAACAAAGCTTTCCTCTTCGCAAAAATCGGCAGAAAACCCATCGAGGAAG
This sequence comes from Oscillospiraceae bacterium, assembly GCA_045638185.1. Lineage (GTDB taxonomy): Bacteria > Bacillota > Clostridia > Oscillospirales > Ruminococcaceae > UMGS1668. The sequence goes on from JAZUAX010000096.1 coordinate 1,959, forward strand.
GTATGCATATTGCAGCCGCTCACATCGATTCTCCCCGCCTCGACCTTAAACCCAATCCTCTTTATGAAGATCAGGAACTTGCACTCTTCAAAACCCACTATTATGGTGGAATCAAAAGATATCAGTGGACCGCAATTCCTCTTGCTCTCCATGGCGTTGTAATCAGAAAAGACGGCACTTCCGTTACCGTAACCGTTGGCGAAAAAGTCGACGAACCCGTTTTGTGCGTTTCCGACCTTCTTCCTCATCTTGCAAAAGAACAGATGGACAGAAAACTCGGCGACGGAATCAAAGGCGAAGAACTCAACATTCTTGTTGGCTCTATGCCTTTCCGTGATGACGAAGTAAGCGAAAAAGTTAAGCTCAACATCGCTTCTATTCTCTTTGAAAAATACGGAATCATCGAAGAAGATTTCCAGTCCGCAGAACTCACTATCGTTCCCGCAGGAAAAGCAAGAGATATCGGTTTTGACCGCGGCCTTATCGGCGCTTACGGCCACGACGACAGAGTTTGCGCATACGGCGAACTTACCGGTATTCTCGCAGCAGATCCCGAATATACCGCTGTTGCATGCTTCGCAGATAAAGAAGAAACCGGTTCCGACGGCCCTACCGGTATGAACAGCAAAATGCTTGCATATTTTGCAGAAGACCTCGGTAAACCTTACGGCGTTGCAGGCCACACCATTCTTGAACACAGCAAATGCATTTCCGCAGACGTAAACGCAGCTGTTGATCCTACTTTCCCCCAGGTGCATGAAAAAATGAATGCAGCATATCTCAACTATGGTATTGTTGTTACCAAATATACCGGTTCCGGCGGTAAATATTCCACCAACGACTGCCCTGCAGAATTCTGCGCAGAAGTTCGTGATATCTTTGATAGCGCAAACGTTGTTTGGCAGACCGGCGAACTCGGCAAAGTTAATGAAGGCGGCGGCGGCACCGTTGCAAAATATATCTCTCGCCTCCAGGTAGACACCATCGATGTCGGTGTTCCGCTTCTTTCCATGCACGCACCTATGGAGATCGCAACCAAGATCGATATCTACATGATGCACAAAGCATCCGAAGCTTTCTATAACGCAAAATAATCATTTAAAAAGGAGAACCATTTGCGGTTCTCCTTTTTTATTAAAAATTTTTATTTGATTATTGCAACAAAACCGCAATAGTTATACACTATATTTATAAGGGAGGTGCTTTCAATGAAAAAACTTTTGGTATTGATTTTGGCTTTGCTTTTGCTCTGTTCCTGCGGAGTTCAGGAAGAACCGATTATCGAAGAACCGCAGAGCGAACCGGAAACCATTATAGCTGTTCAGGAAACGGAAGAAGAAAAATATTATAGAATGGCAAAAGAAAAACACATTCCGGAACATTTTGCAAAAGAGTTTTTTGCGTTAGGTTTGTTTACAGATTATATTATGAGTCCTGACGGATTTTTTGATTTTTCAAAAGAAACCACCGAAGACGGTAAATATAACCTTTGGTATTGCTATTATGCGTTATCTGAAGACAGCAGAGGTCAGGCGATTATTTATTTGGAAGACACAGAAACGGGAAAAATTTCCTCTCTTCCGGAGTTGCATAACGACTATTCTTCTGCCGGAATTCTGAATAATGAAAGTGCTTTTGTGTTTTATCCTTATGTTGGCGGAGCATGCGAAGAATCTTCCGTAAGATTCTATAAACTTTCGGAACCTTCGGAGCCTTATGCCGTTTGGGAACCGCTTGACGGTGAATTTGAGCGCGATTATATAAGTTTTTATGCTTTGTGCAAGGTGTTTGAAAAAGATATGCTTTGTGCTTTTTGGGCAAAAGTTCCGGGTGGTGCAAACGATCATGATCCGCCTGACTTCGAAGGATGTACCTATACTCTTTCACTTATTGACGCCAACGGAAAAACTGTTGTGGAATATGACACAAAAATAGAGGTAGAATTGAGCAGATACGGTGGTTTTGAGCACGGAAGCCTTTTTTCTGTTTCCGAAAACAAAATCCATATAAAAATTTTTAACGGCACGGAAAATGTTTTTTACCTTTTTGATATTTCAACAGGTGAAATAACCCTTCTTTAATGATGAACAAGTAAAAATTTAATGGAGGTGGTTTTCATGAAAAAACTGTTTGCGTTGTTTTTAGCTTTGCTTTTGCTCTGTTCCTGTGGAGTTCAGGAAGAACCGATTATCGAAGAACCGCAGAGCGAAGCGGAAGTTTCTGAAAGTTCGGAAGACGAACCTTCGGAAGACGACAGCATGATAGGAAAAGACCATTCTTCGGAACTTGTTATACGCGAAGTTACCGAAGGAACAAGAATGACGGTGAGAGGAAATATCCACGGAATGACGCCGGCAAATGTTTATGTCGAAATTCCTAATGAGCTGTATTATATAGAATTCAAAGATGGAACTCCGGCAATAAATCATCCGGTGGAAACATATGTGGATTATTGCTATGATAATTTGGAAAACGTATCTCCCGAAATTTGGAAACATTGCTGCGTTATAGAATGCTCATATAATGGTGATTCTTACCGATATGAAAAGAACGAAGACGGTGTTTATGAGCTTTTATGGAAATACGAAAAAAGCAAAGAGGAATTTGGAGAATATATAAAAACGGCTCAATATTTTACATATGGTTTCCGTGGAGTCGGTCTTGAGGACAAAGAAGGTAACATAATTTTAGAGCCGATTTATTGCCAGATAACAAATGTCTTCGGCAATAAAATTGCGGTTTTTGAGGGAACAATGCAGGCAGCTGATGCTGTGAGAGAATATCTTTATGATGAGAATTTTAATCTCCTAACTTCCGAATTCAACTATATTGCGGATTATATTTATGGTGATACTTATATAGGAGTTGCCTATTGCTTCGGTGAAAAGGCTGATGTTATTTGTTATGATGAGAACGGAAAAGTTTGTGAAGAAGGAATTTGGCTTGTAGACATAAATGGGAATAAAATTAGCGAAAAATTCAAGCAAATCAGTTTTAATAATTTTGACGGAACAACCATAACTCCGGAAACGGAAATTCTTGTTATTTTTGAAGATGGAACAACCTCAAGTTTTTTGGTGGGGAATTATTTTTCTTAATAAAAAGGAGAACGCCTATCGGCGTTCTCCTTTTTTTATTATTCTCAAAATTTCCGGAGAAAGAAAAATTATCGCCAGAAGGTTCGGGAAGATCATGATTCCGTTGAAAATATCAGTAATGTTCCAGATGAGCGGAAGCTCCATAAACGAACCGCAAATTGCTCCAAAACAAAACAAAATCCTGTATAAAATTCCGGCAATTTTACTTTTTGTAATGTATCCAAGGGCTTTTTCTCCATAAAAAGCCCAGCTGATAACCGCCGCAAGGGCAAAAAGGAACATTGAAACAGAGAGAAAAACATCTCCTGTTTTTCCGAAGCAGGATGAAAAAACATTTTCCGCTGAAGAAATTCCGCTTGAAAGAATAACAAGCGCCGTAAGGCTGCAGACAAAAATTGTGTCAACAAAAACCTCAATAATTCCCCAGCATCCTTGAACAAGAGGATCCGTTCCGCTTTCGGAATGGGCAAGGGAAGCGGAGCCCATTCCTGCTTCATGGGTGAATGTGCCTTTGGAAATTCCGATTCGGAGAGCTTTCGAGGTGATTATCCCCAAAACTCCTCCGCCTATTGAAAAAGGTTCAAAGGCCGAGGAAATGATTTTTGAAAAAGCCGGAATGATGTTTCCACGAAAAATGAAAAGTACCACCAAGCAGCCTGAAACATAAACAAATGCCATTATCGGAACAAGCAGGGAAGAAGTTTTTAAAACTGCTTTTGCTCCGCAAAAAAGCACCGCAGCAGTAAGAACAGCAATAACTATACCTATAAAAATCGGCTGAATCCCAAAAGATTTTTGGAAAATTGCGCCGACGGCATTTGTCTGAATCATGTTTCCGCCGCCGAAAGAAGCAAGAACGCAGCAAAAACTCCAAAAAGCGGCAAAGAATTTTCCGCCGAAGGCTTTTTCAATATATTGCATCGCGCCGATTTTATATTTAACGGATAGGGTGGCTTCGGCAAATTTCAGCATCATTCCGAAAAATGCGCCCACCCACATCCAAAAAATTGCACCGGCTCCTCCAACGGAAATTGCCGCCGAAACACCGATTATATTTCCGGTGCCGACTGTTGCGCCAAGGGCCGTTGCAGCTGCGGAAAAAGCTTTTTTATCCTTGAAAATTTTCCCAAAGGTGTTTTTTATAACAAACCGGCTTTTTACAAGCGGAAAAAATCCGCTTGCGGCAGTAAGAAAAAAGCCGGTTCCAAGAACAAGCGCAAGAAGAGCGGGTCCCCATATTATCTCCGAAAGTTTTTCCGTTTTCAATCACCGCCTTTTTAAAAAAGATATGCGGTTTTTAAAATTTACATTACAAAAAAGAAAAGCACTTTTGAAAAATTTTCAAAAGTGCTTTTTTATGTGACAAGGTCACGGAAAAAACATTGTGCTTGGGTTATACTAACATCAACAAAACAAATTATAAATCGAAAGGATTGAATATAATGTCAGTTAAAGTTTTAAATAAAGAGAATTTTGAAGAAAACGTTCTTAAGAACGAAAACCCCGTTGTTGTCGATTTCTGGGCACCCTGGTGCGGACCTTGCAGAATGCTTTCTCCTGTTGTGGATCAGGTTGCGGAAGAAGTTGAAAACGTTTCTTTCGGAAAAGTTAACGTTGATGAAGAAAAGGAACTTGCTTCCCATTACGGAATAATGAGTATTCCGGCGCTTGTCCTTTTCCGCGACGGAAAAGCAGTGGATTCCATGGTTGGTTTCCGTCCGAAAGAAAGAGTTCTCCAATTCTCAAAGGGCTAATCGGTCGAGAGAATCGTAATCGATTATTTTAACGCCGCCGCGGGAGAGTTCGACATAACCTTCGGATGAGAAATATTTGAGCATTCGCGAAACAACTTCTCTTGCGGAGCCCATATATTTGGCAATTTGTTCATGTGTAAGCTTGATCTCGGAACTTTGTTCTTTTTCCGCTTCGGAAAGAAGAAAAATTGCAAGGCGTTTATCAAAGCTCATAAAAAGAATTTGCTGCATTACCCACATGACCTCGGAAAAGCGGCTTACCGTTTTTTCGAGGAGGAAATTTTTCATTTCGGGTTTCCTTTCGGAAACTTTAAGGAATGAACCTGGACTTAATATACAGCAGCGGCTGTCCTCTTCCGCATCTACCTGAACGTCAAAGTTTATGGATTCAAGAATGCAGGAAGCGGAAAGAACGCAGACATCTCCGGCGAAGATGCGGTACAGTGTTATTTCCTTACCCTCTTCAGAAAGTATATAAACGCGGAGACAGCCTGTTTTCACAAAAATAATGCCTGTACATACCGTACCGTTGTGTATGTTCTGTCCCTTTTTGAATTCGGCGCAGCCTGCACCGTTCATAAGTTCCGCCTTATCGGTTTCTGAAAGAGTTTCCCAGAAAGGAAAGGATTTTTGCATAAGCAAATGGCATTTTTCACAGGGCATATTGTTCGCTCCTTTGAAAAGTTTTATAATGAATACAAGAAATAATATATCCCAACTTCAAAGATATGTCAAATAAAAAGCCGGAAAGGAGGCACGGTTTATGTATATCAAAATGATAAAAAGAAGAATAGTTTCGATAATTGCCGCATTGGTTTTCCTTCTGGCGGTTTCGGGCTGCAGTGCCGAAGAAAAAGGAAGTGTTTATATGAATATAAATGCTGAAAAAGCAAAAGGAATGATGGAAAACCTTGAAAAATTTGTTCTTCTGGATGCAAGAAGTGAAGAAGAATTTTTTGAAGGACATATTCCGGGCGCAATTGTGATTCCGCATGATGAAATTTCGGAAAGAGCGGAAGATGAACTTCCAGAAAAAGATATTCCGGTTTTTGTCTATTGCAGAAGCGGAAACAGAAGCAAAGTTGCGGCGGAGGAACTTGTTTCTCTGGGTTATTCCGAAATTTATGAATTCGGTGGAATAATAGATTGGCCTTATGAAATTGAAAAATAAACAGGTAAAACAAAAAATCCCGCTCGGATGAGCGGGATTTTTGTTTTTTAAATTTATTAGTATGCTTTGCCCCAATATACCATTTTGGTTGCGGGTTTTCCGCAAACGGGACAAACATCGCCGATATGTTCCTGTTCAAAAGGCATGCAGCGGGAAGAAACTCCTGCAACCTCTTTGAGCTTTTCTTCACATTCGCGATCGCCGCACCACATGGATTTGATAAAGCAGTTTCCGCTGTTTGCAATTTTGATGAATTCATCAAGGTCGTGAGCGGTGAAAGTGCGGTTTTCTCTGTTTTCAAGAGCACGCTGATAAAGACCGTCACGAACGAGTCCGAGAATTTCGGGAATCTTGGTTTCAAGTTCGTCAAGGGATACGAAATATTTTTCGCGGTTATCACGGCGAACGAGAACGCACTGATTATTTGCAATATCGCGGGGTCCGATTTCAAGACGTACCGGAACACCTTTCATTTCATATTCTGCGAATTTCCAGCCGGGGGTCTGTTCGCTGTCATCAAGTTTTACGCGGCAGAATTTGGAAAGACGTTCTTTAACTGCGTTTGCTGCTTCGAGAACACCTTCTTTATGCTGCTGTGCGGGAACGATTACAACCTGGATAGGAGCAACGTCCGGAGGAAGAACAAGACCGTTGTTATCGCCGTGGGTCATGATGATGGCGCCGATAAGACGGGTGGAAACGCCCCAGGAAGTTTCAAACGGGGTGTGGAGCTGGTTGTCACGGCCGGTGAACTGAACGTCGAAAGCTTTTGCAAAGCCATCGCCGAAGAAATGGGAAGTACCGGACTGGAGAGCTTTACCGTCGTGCATCATAGCTTCGATGGTATAGGTTGCTTCTGCGCCTGCGAATTTTTCTTTTTCGGTTTTCTGACCTTTGATCATGGGGATCGCAAAGTTCTTTTCGCAAACATCTGCATAGATGTTGAGCATCTGTTCGGTTTCCGCAATAGCTTCCTCAGCAGTTTCATGCATGGTGTGGCCTTCCTGCCAAAGAAATTCCATGGAACGAAGGAAAGGACGGGTGGTTTTTTCCCAGCGAACAACGCTGCACCACTGGTTATAAAGCTTCGGAAGGTCGCGGTAAGATTTGATTACGTGTGCATAGTGATCGCAGAAAAGGGTTTCGGAAGTGGGGCGTACGCACATTCTTTCCTGAAGCTGTTCGCCGCCGCCCATGGTGATCCATGCAACTTCCGGAGCAAAGCCTTCGATATGGTCTTTTTCCTTCTGGAGAAGGCTTTCGGGAATGAACATGGGCATATAAACGTTTTCGTGGCCGGTTGCTTTAAAACGTGCGTCGAAAAGTTTCTGGATGTTTTCCCAGATCGCATATCCATAAGGGCGAAGGACCATGCATCCGCGAACGCTGGAATAATCAATAAGTTCAGCTTTTTTTACAACGTCGGTATACCACTGGGCAAAGTCATCTTCCATGGAAGTGATTGCTTCTACCATTTTTTTCTGGTCTGCCATTTTTTACAACTCCTAACTGGCATAAACGAAAATAGCGGAACTCTTCGTTCCGCGATCTTCATTTCCAATATTTTTTAAATTATCGAAAGATTAAAGGGAATTCTCGATGTAAGAAACGATATCGCCGATGGTTCTGATGTTTTCAACATCTTCATCGGGAATTTCTTTGTCGAATTCATCTTCAAGGGACATTACAAAATCCACAAGATCGAGGGAATCTGCACCGAGATCATCGATGATGTTGGTATCAAGGGTGACTTCATCGGGATCGATGTCGAGCTGATCGCAAAGAATTTCTCTTACTTTTTCAAATACCATTGAAAATTACCTCCTAAAATAAAAAACAGACTTTTTAAAAGCCGTTTGTTTTTGCCTTTAAATATAATATATAAAACATTTTAAGTTGTCAATGATTTTTGGATAAATTTATTCTAAGTTTTGGGTTTAATCTTGAAATCGTCAGAATTTATGGTATATTAGTATTTGTATTATTCTGCATTATTGCTAACGGAGGGTATTTTATCTTGAAAAAAATTGCTTTTGTATTCCCCGGTTACGGCTGTTCCCATGCGGGAATGGGAAAGGGAATTCGTGAATATTCCGAAGGAGTAAAAGAAATTTATCAGAAAGCTTCCGATGTTCTCGGTTTTGATGCCGCAGAACTTTCTTCCAAAGGAAGAGCAGCAGAAGTTACTGATGAGGAAGTTTCCTTCCAGCTCCAGCTTCTGCATCAGCTTTCTCTTGCAAAAGCTGCGGAAGAAATTCTTCCCGCACCGGAAGCATTTATTGGTTACAGCGCAGGCGAAATCACCGCAATGACTGCCGGAAAAGTTTTTTCTCTTGAGGACGGAATTGCCGTTGCAAATGCTTATCGTGACATGAGAAAGGAAGCAGTTGGCGCAGGCAAACTCGATACTTATCGCCTCCGCAATGTAAAACATGAATTCGTAAGCCTTGCTTCCGATAAATGCCTTGCAGGCTTTGTCCAGATGACCGCAGCCGAAGCACCGGAGCAGACTGTTATAATCGGTGATGAAGAAGGTCTTAAAGCTGTTCTCAAAGAGCTTGCAAAACATAAGGTAAATTCCGTAAAACTCAAGGATTCTCTTCCTCTTCATTCTGTAATGGTTTTCCCTTATGTTTCCAAACTTCAGGACGTTATGAGAAACATCAGCCACAGCGACCTTTCCACAAAGATGTACTCCACTTTATATGGAAAACTTGTTGATGTTATGACTCTTCCTTCCGATTATTTTGCAAAACAGCAGGTAAACGCAGTACGTTTTTATGAAGCACTTTCTGCTTCCATTGATGACGGCTTCGATACCTTTGTAATTCTCGGAAAAGACAAAGATCTCCTCACTGCGGTTAAAAACGTTGCAGGTGAAAACAATGCTTTCATCGCAGACAGCATTGAGGATCTTCAGAAAATCGCAGAAAAAATCAAAGAATAAAAACTTCCTTGTGCAAAGGGAGCTGTTACCGAAGGTGACTGAGGGATTGCGAAATAAAACGGGCGGATAATATCCGCCCTTTTTTTATTTTATCAACGGTTGATATTTTATTTCCGAAGTGGTATATTAAAATTGCTACACAAATTTTAATAAACCATTATACAGCAGTGTGTATTTTTATCTTCCGGTAAAAATATACGCTCTATTTCCGCATACTTCTGTATAGTGGTTGAAATTTGTGTAGCAGCAATCGGAGCTGTGTATTTTTCGGGTGCGTGGCTTCGGCTGCGCACTTTTTTATTTACAGGAGGAATAAAAATGAAAAAATTGATGGCAATGTTGCTTGCAATGATTATGATGTTTTCTTTTGCTTGTTGTGGCAACGAAGGTTCAGAAGAAAATATCCAAGAGGAAAAAGTTACTTATGATTGTGATGAAATAGGAAAAATGCTCACTGGAACATGGGTCGGAGATGTCGAATGGCTTAGCAGCTATGGATATTACCAGTTTTATGGAGATGAACACAGCGGACTTTGCGCATATTATCGTATTTGGTATGGACATGAGGACTTTGCGGGACTTCAACCAGGGGCACGAGAAGGATTTTGGGGAAACTATTCGGTAATGGAAAATGGAGAAATTCATATTTACTGGGGTATGGAATACCATCCTATGGTGGACAAATGGGAAGATGTTGAAGGAGAAATACAACTTTTAAATTATTTTATAAATAATGGTGAACTTTACATAACTGAAAAAATGAAGAAGGAAATAGACGGTGAAGAACCTGAAGAGTATACTATTCCTTTCGCAAAAATATGGGATTATGAAGAGACAGTAAATAATGAAATTCCTTATGTAGGAACAGAATGGTGGGAATGGCTTTATAGCTAAAATAAAAAAGGCGGAAGCATTGCTTCCGCCTTTTTTATTTTATATATTCCAAAACAATTTTATATTCCTCGCAAAGTTCCTCAAATTTGATTTTCGCGTTTGCGGGACTTGTTGAAGGCAAAGCGATTGCCGGAATTTTTGTTTCCGGTTCGATGAATTTTTTATAAAGCTTTGCAGCAGTGGCGCCGGTTGTGAAAACCGCTTTGATGTCGGCTTTTTTAAAAATTCTGCTCATATCGTTCGGAACGGCGTTTTTTATGCTTGAATCCGAAGCACCTTCAATATCACATTCTTGGAGAACGTCCCAGAGTGCAATTTTGTGGCGGAGACAAAAATTTCTCTTTTCTTCCGGAGTTTTTGGAGATTCTTCTTTGACAATTTCTGCAAGAACGGGCCAGAAACGGTTTCTTGGATGGGAATAATAAAAACCAAGCTCGCGGCTTTTTGGTGAAGGCATTGTTCCAAGAACAAGGATCCGGCTTTCGGAATCGAAAACCGGATCAAAAGCATGGGTGATTCTTTCTGTTTTCATATCATTCAAAAGCCGGAACCCTGAAAGGAAGAGAGCCGGGAATCATTTTTATATCAACAGAGTGGCATTTGAAAATTTCTCCGTCAATACTTACGGTGAGAAGTTCGGGACTTTCGATTTTTGCGGAAACACAGCGGCGGATTTTAAGAATATCGGCAAGAGCGGGGTTTCCGATGTGTTCGCCTTTTTTGTAAATTCCGATTACCTTTGCAATGCGGATAACACCGATTTCGGAAACAGTACAGAAGTCTATAAGTCCGTCATCAAGTTTTGCTTCGGGAGCAGCGTGATATCCTCCGCCATAGACCTGTCCGTTTCCGAAAACGGAGAACATAAGGCGGTCTTCAAAAACTTCGCCGTCATCAAAGGTTATTTTCATAGGTTTTGCAAGCCCGCCGAAGATTCCTCCGCCGATAGTTACCGCGGTGGAAAGGTTATATGCCATTGAGCCCGAAACTCCGGGAAGCTTTTTATAACGGATAAGGCGGTCGGCAATTACGGAATCGACACCGATATTGCATATATTTGAACAGATATGTCCGTTGCATTCGATTGCATCAAAAACTTTTGTTTCGCCGTCAACAAGCTTCTGAAGATCCAGATAATCCTCCTGTTTTCCGCCGACAGATTTTATAAAGTCATTTCCGGAACCGGAAGGATAAACCGCAAAACTTGCGCCGGGTCTTCCGAAAGCGCCGTTTACTGTTTCGTAAAAAGTTCCGTCGCCGCCGCAGGCAACAAAGCAAACTTCTTCGCCTTCGGGAATGGGATATTCTTTTCCAAAACGGATAGCATCTCCGGGGCATTTTGAAAGGTAGATGTGGATATTATCTTCTCTTCCGGCAAAAAATTCGCGGATTTTTTTTGCGATATCTTCAGATTTTTTGCCTTTTCCTGCAACAGGATTTATTATAAAAACGTAATTCATGGTTTTGAAAAACCTCCGAAAGGGTAATATGGAAATTATATCATAAAATATTAAAAGGGAAAAGCACAAAAGCAAAAAAATCACCGGAAAGTGTTAAAAAAATAAAAATCATTGTTTTTTATGAAGATTTATTCTATAATCTATAATAGAATGCTTTGTATGAAAGGAAGAAAATTATGTATAGTGATAAGATGGATACTATCGGATTTATTTATGAACAGGATCCGGAACTGGCAGAAGCGATGCATGATGAACTTATGCGCCAGCGCGAAAATATCGAGCTTATTGCTTCCGAAAACTTCGTTTCTTCGGCAGTTATGGCGGCAATGGGTTCCGCTCTTACAAATAAATATGCGGAAGGATATCCCGGACACAGATATTACGGCGGATGCAAATATGTCGACATAGTTGAAAATATTGCAAGAGAAAGAGCCTGCAAACTTTTCGGCGCGGAACACGCAAATGTTCAGCCCCATTCCGGAGCCCAGGCAAACCTTGCTGCATATCTTGCCTTCCTTGAAATCGGAGATACCGTTATGGGAATGAACCTTGCTGAAGGCGGACACCTTACCCACGGAAGCCCGGTTAACTATTCCGGAAAAGCATATAATTTTGTTCCTTACGGAGTCGATCCCGAAACAGGACTTATAGATTATGATGAAGTCAGAAGGATTGCCCTTGAATGCAAACCCAAAATGATCGTCTGTGGTGCTTCCGCATACGCAAGAACGATCGATTTTAAAAAGATCCGCGAGATTTGCGATGAAGTCGGCGCATATATGATGGTCGATATGGCTCATATAGCAGGACTTATTGCCGCGGGAGAACACGAATCTCCGGTTCCCTATGCAGATGTTGTTACCAGCACTACCCATAAAACTCTCCGCGGACCCCGCGGCGGACTTATCCTTTGCAAAGAGCAATATGCAAAAGCAGTTGATAAAGCGGTTTTTCCCGGAACGCAGGGCGGACCTCTTGAACATGTAATTGCAGCAAAAGCCGTTTGCTTCGGAGAAGCTCTCAGACCTGAATTTAAGGAATATCAGCACAGAGTTACCGAAAATGCAAAGGCACTTGCAAATGCGCTTATTAAAAACGGATTAAAACTTGTTTCCGGCGGAACCGATAACCACCTTATGATGCTCGATCTCAGGGAAACCGGGGTTACCGGAAAGGAACTTGAACAGCGCCTTGATTCCGTAAACATCACAGCAAATAAAAATATGATTCCTAACGACCCTGCTTCTCCTTTTGTAACAAGCGGTGTCCGTCTTGGAACCCCTTCCGCAACCACCAGAGGCTTCGGTGTTGAAGAAATGGAAAAAATTGCGGAATTTATCGCAAAAATCACCTTTGATTATGAAAACAGCAGAGAGGAAGTTAAAGCAGGCGTAGCCGAGCTTTGCAGAAAATTCCCTCTTTATGAATGATTTTTTACAGGAAAGAGATGAAACCGAATGTCCGCACCACTTGCCGACAGATTAAGACCAACTGAATTATCCGAAGTCTGCGGCCAGCAGCATATCCTTGGCGAAGGAAAACTGCTTCGAAAAATAGCGGATTCCGGAGTTATCCCGAACCTTATCTTCTTCGGACCTTCCGGAACGGGAAAAACAACCGTTGCGAGAATAATAGCAAAGATTGCAAATAAAAAACTTTGTCACCTTAACGGAACTTCGTGCTCAACTGCAGACATCAAAGAGGTTTTTGCAGAAACTTCCGGAATAGATGGTGCTCAGGGCGTGCTCCTCTATCTGGATGAGATTCAATACCTCAACAAAAAACAGCAGCAGACCCTTCTTGAGTTCATCGAAGACGGCAGAGTAACACTTATTGCATCTACCACAGAAAACCCTTATTTTTACGTTTATAATGCAATTTTAAGCCGCAGCACCGTTTTCGAATTCAAACCCATAGAGCCTTCGGAAATCGAACGTGCTCTTGAAAGAGCGGTAGAAAAACTTGAGCGCGACGACGGAACAAAGATAATTGCAGAGGAAGGCGTTTTACGCCACATTTCCTACCATTGTTCCGGAGACGCAAGAAAAGCTCTCAATGCGCTTGAAGCCTGCTGGCTTGCTTCAAGGCTTAATGAGCACGGCGAAAGAATACTTTATTTTGAAGATGCTCATGCTGCCGCACAGAGAAGCGCAAACCGCTATGATAAAGAAGGGGACGACCATTTTGAGATCCTCTCCGCCTTCCATAAATCCGTACGCGGTTCTGATGAAAATGCTGCGCTCCATTATCTCGCAAGATTTATCGACGCAGGGGATATAATCTCCCCCTGTCGCCGCCTTCTTGCAATAGCCTGCGAAGATGTGGGTCTTGCTTATCCGATGGCAATTCCTATAGTTAAAGCATGTGTGGATACTGCGCTTCAGCTTGGCCTTCCGGAAGCACAGCTTCCTCTTGCGGATGCGGTTATTCTTCTTTGTACCGCACCTAAATCCAACAGTGGAGTTGAGGCTATTGGCGCCGCGCTTGAAGATGTACGCAACGGCCTTTCCGGTGAAGTTCCGGAACATCTGGTTAATGTACATCCGAAATCCGCAGGCGGACATAAACCGCCGAAATATAAATATGCGCATAACTATAAAAATCACTATGTAAAACAGCAGTATCTGCCGGATACTCTTAAGGATAGGGTATATTATCATTTTGGCGACAATAAAACCGAACAGGCAGCAAAAGCTTACCGTGATAAAATCGTTGCGGAAGCAGAAGAATGATAAAAACAAAAGGCGGCTTTAAGCCGCCTTTTATTGTTTATTCAAGTTCTTTTGCTGCTTCAAGAAGCTTATATTTTGTCTGAACACCGACAAAGCGTTTTACTTCAAGACCGTTTTTAAAATATATTACTGTGGGAATGGACATAACGCCGTATTCCATTGCAATTTCGCGGCATTCATCAACGTCGATTTTGCCAACAGGAATTTTGTCTTCGAGCTCATCGGCAAGCTGTTCTATTACCGGACCGAGCATTTTGCAGGGGCCGCACCAGGTTGCCCAAAAATCGACGATTGCAGGGCTTTCGGAAATTGTTCTGTTGAATTCCTCTGCGGAAAAATGAATTGCGGGCATTTTTTATTCCTCCGTTTTTATATATTGTTTGTTACGAATAAATTATAATACAAAGGAAAGTTTTTGTCGAGAGAAAAAGAAAATTTTGAAAAAATTCAAAAAAGCTATTGACAAATGCCTGATAAAATAATATAATAGTCAAGCACGTTAGATATTGCCCGATTGTGTAACGGTAGCACGGCAGACTCTGACTCTGTTTGTCGGGGTTCGAATCCTCGTCGGGCAACCAAACGTGAATCCGGAATGCGAAAGCGTTCCGGATTTTTTTATATGTGATTTCGGATTCGAACCCGAAAATCCCCGGCTCGCGGTGCCCAAAATTTTCTTCGGCAAACGCTGTTGAAAATTTTGACCGCAGCGCCAAAGCTTTTTCGCTGTTTCGCCCACAGGGCGTGCTCAAAAGCTTTGCCCGTCGGGAACCAACATAAATCCCGAATGCGAAAGCGTTCCGGATTTTTTTATACTCTTTATTTTAGTTTTTATGGAAAATGCCTTTTTATTATGTTCAAATATAATAAAAATTTATTAAAATATTTAAAAAAACTATTTAAAAAAGAAAAACTTTTGGTTATAATGATATGCGGAAGGAGATGTTTGAGTGAAGATTATAAATTTTGGTTCTCTAAATATTGACCATGTTTACCCGGTTGAACATATTGTCCGTCCGGAAGAAACTCTCCGCGCAAAAAAAGCAAACTATTTTCCGGGAGGAAAAGGACTTAACCAATCCATAGCTATCGCAAGAGCGGGAGCAGATGTTTATCATGCTGGTTGCGTCGGAATGAATGACGGCGGATATCTTTTGAATATTCTTGAAAAAAACGGAGTAAACACTTCTCTTATCCGTAAAAAAGAACTGCCTACCGGAAATGCTTTTATTCAGGTTACCCCGGAAGGAAACAAAAGCATAATTGTTTGCGGAGGAGCAAACCTTTCCATAACAGATGACCAGATAGATTATACCGTTGCACAGCTCCGCAAAGGGGATATAATTCTTTTGCAGAATGAAATAAACGGAATTGAAACAATTGTTGAAAAAGCTCTTGCAACAGGAGCAAAAATCGCTCTTAATCCTTCTCCGTTCACAAAAGATCTCAGAAATCTTCCTCTTGACAAACTTTCCTATGTTTTTGTAAACCGTTTTGAGGCTTCGGAATTCACCGGAGCAAGCCCAATGGACCTTGAAGCGCTTATTCCGGCAATAAAACGTACATTCCCGAATGCGGAAACTTTGCTTACTCTTGGAGTAAAAGGTTCCATGCTTATTACAAAAGAGGATACATATTATCAGAAAATCTTCGATGCTCCTGTAAAAGATAAAACCGCCGCAGGAGACGCTTTGATCGGTTTCTATCTTGCAACTGTTATTCGTGGCGCAAAGCCGAAGGATGCTCTTATGATGGCTGTAAAAGCTGCTTCCATAACTGTTTCCCGCGCCGGTGCGGCAAGTTCGATTCCTATGATTGAAGAATGTTACCAGTTTGGAAACTGAATAAATAAAAAGCTCCCGTTCCTTCCGGAACGGGAGCTTTTTTATATCTTCGCGGATTATTCTGCGCTGATGATGTAATAATAAACGGGCTGTCCGCCGTAAATGATGTTGACTTCGATGGAATTAGGAAGTTTTCCTTCAATAACGGTGCGGATCGCTTCTGCCTGTTCTTCGGTAACGTCTTCGCCATAATAGATGGTTACCATGGAAGTATCTTTGGAAACAAGAGCTTTTGCAAGGCGGCTGCAAACAAGATCCATTTCCTTGCCGGTATAAAGCATTTTGCCTTCTTTCATTGCAAGAAGTTCGCCCTCTTTGATTTTATGGCCGTCAAAGTCAGAGTCTCTTGCGGCGAAAGTTACCTGACCGGTGGTAACAGCGGAAAGTGCTTCGTTCATGGCTTCGGTGTTTTCCTTAACGGAAGCATCGCAGTCATAGGAAAGCATTGCGGAAATTTCCTGGGGAACGGTTTTGCTGGGGATTACGATAACGTTTCTGTCTGCAATTTCAGCAGCCTGCATTGCAGCCATAACGATGTTTTTGTTGTTGGGGAGAACGAATACGTTCTTTGCGGGGGTTGCCTGAACAGCGGCAAGAATGTCTTCAGTGGAAGGGTTCATGGTCTGTCCGCCGGAAACGATGTTGTCACAGCCAAGGTCGGAAAAAACATCGGTAAGACCTTTTCCTGCGCAAACGGAAACAAAACCGTATTCAACGGAAGGGTCAACTTCTGCATAGGCGAATTTTTCTTCCTTGGATTCTTCGGTCTGTGCTTCATATTCAAATTTAAGTTCGGTATGAGCAATGCTCATGTTTTCAACTTTAGTTGCAAGAAGGGTTCCGAAGGAAAGAGCTTCGGTGATAACTTTTCCGGGTTCGTTGGTGTGAATATGGAATTTTGCACCGGAAGTTCCTTCGGTGTATTCAACAATATCGCCGAAAGCAGAGAGTGCTTTTTCAAAACCTGCGGAAGCATTTTCACCGCGTTTTGCAACAGCTTCAACACAGTAGGTATATTCTGCTGCTTCGGAAGCGGAAGTTTCTTCGGTTTTGGGCATTATAATTTTTCCTTCGGAAATAACGGACCACATGCCCTCGAAAATGTAAACAAGTCCCTGACCGCCTGCATCAACAACACCGCTCTTTTTAAGAATGGGGAGCATTTCGGGGGTCTGTGCAAGGGTGCGTTTGCTCTGGAGATACATTCCGTAAATTACAGCAACGGTGGAATCATCATATTTTACGATCTGGGTTGCTTTTTCTGCAGCGCAGCGGGAAACAGTAAGAATGGTGCCTTCGGTGGGTTTCATAACTGCTTTATAAGCTGCTTCAACACCAAGAGAAAAAGCTGCGGCGATATCTGCGCCGGTGGCGGTTTCTTTGCCTTTCATTCCTTTGGAAAAACCGCGGAAAAGAAGGGAAAGAATAACGCCGGAGTTACCTCTTGCGCCGCGAAGGAAGCCGGAAGCGGCTACTTTTGCAACTTCTTCAACGGTGGCATCGTCACCGAGTTTTTCAAGTTCTTTTGCACCGTTTCCAATGGTCATGGACATGTTCGTACCGGTATCACCATCGGGAACAGGGAATACGTTAAGTGCGTCAACTTCTGCTTTTCTGTTGCAAAGATTGTTAGCACCGGAAATTAAAGCATCGCGAAGCTGCTTTCCGTTTATCAAAAATCTCAACTCCTCTTAAAATTCACCAATAAAAAGTTTATATTACGTTTTGTTTTGTTTTTATTAAAAAAATAATCAAACAAGTGTTTTGAAACATAAGCCTTTCACAGCATATGCCAAGATATATTATAACATAAAATATACCATAAGTAAAAGAAAATTTTGTAAAAAACCGCAAAAATATTAAAAATTATTCGATTTTCCACTCAAGAATGTTGTAAAACATATCAAAATCCGTTCCATAGAGAGTAAAAGGAAGGTCACGGTTGAAGATTGCGCAGCCTTTTGTGTAACAAAGAGGAATAAAAGGCATTACATCTTCGAAAACGGAAGCAAATTCCGAGGGGGTAACAGTTCCGCCCATAAAGCCCAGCCAGCTGAAATAAAGTTTTTCGCTGTTCGGAACGCCGTAGTTTATATACTCAAAATCGGAATACTGATATTCATAAGGGGTAAGGATTTTTGTGAAATCCATATCGGCGCCAAGACGCATTTCCGCAAGATAAAGATCATAGTTGCCGTTCTGAAGATCGGTCATGAACGAAGGATAGGAAAGAGGAACTACTTTTACTTCAATTCCTGCTTCCGCGAGCATTTCGGAAATGGAATTTGCGAGACCGATTTTTACCGCGCTTTCGTTGCAGACAATCAGTTTGAGAGAAATACGTTTTCCGCGTTTGTTGGTCCTGAAGCCTTCGGAATCCCTGTTTCCGAATCCCATGTCGTCAAGAATAAGGTTTGCGGACATGAGGTCAAGACTGTTTTTGGAAACATACTGCATTTCGTAATAATCCGGGTTATAAAGCTTTTTCGGAGAAGCAGTAAAATGTTTGTAAGTTTCTGAAACAATGCGGTCATAATCGATGGCGGCAGAAACGGCTTTTCGGAAATCGGAATAGTAAGTGAAGGCATAATAACTGTTGCAGCCGAGATATACCATACGGTTGCTCTGCATTCCAAGGGTGCCTCCGTTTCCTGCGGAACCGGAATCCATAGGATCCGGAACATAAATACAGTCGTAACGTCCCATCTTCATTTCATAGGTGAGAAGATCCATATCATCCGCCGGAACAAGTTCGATTTCCTGAGCAGCGGAATAAATATCGCAGACAAGTTTTGTTCCGTCTTCGCTGAAATCATAAATTCCGGGGAAATAGAGCGGATCATTTATAGTTTCATAGGATATTACCGGGAAGGTAAGAAGATTGGGAAAATGTCTGTTTGCGTGATAAAGAGTAACGCGAAGGCAGGTTGCGTTGATAACTTTCAGCGCACTTATATATTCAAGGCTTTTTGCATAATAACTTCCTTCAGCCATTGCTTTCTGGAAAGAATAGCGAAGGTCATAGGCGGTAAATTCGGTTCCGTCCGGAAAAACATCCCCCTCGTTAAGATAAATATACCAGTTGATGTTATCTTCGGTATAAATTTCCGAAACAAGGTCAAGCTCATAGCTGTAATCGTCCTTTAAGCTGACCATGGAACGATAAATAAGTTCGCAGACAAAACGGTTTGGTTTGGAGCGGGTCGTATATGGCGAAACACCTTCGTTGTAATCGAAAGGAATACGGAGGGTAAAAGGTGCTTCCTCCGTAATTTCAATCGGAGTTTCCGGTTCGGAAGGAACCGGAATTTCGGTTACAGGAGGGGTTACTGTCTGCGCTTCACAGCCGCTGAAAATCATAATTGCGGCAAGAAAAACGGAAAATATTTTTGTAAATCTCATTTTGCGGGATCTGTTATTTCAAATCGCTCAATGCTGAGCGCCTTTCCTGTGGAATCATCTGTTTCGGTAAAAATTCCCTGAACTTTGCAGGGGCCTTTTGCAATTTCCATTCCTTTTCCCCGGAGATGGGTTATCATAAAATCTGTGGAACATTTTGTTACAACGCCGAGGACGGAATCGATAGGTCCGCACATTCCGATATCGGTGATATATGCGGTTCCGCCGGGAAGAACGGTTTCGTCTGCGGTGGGAACATGGGTGTGGGTTCCGAAAACAAGGCTTGCCTTGCCTTCGACATATCTTCCGAGGGCAATTTTTTCGCTTGTTGCTTCGGCATGCATATCAATTACGATATTTTTGACACCGAGTTCTTTTATGATTTTTTCTGCAGCGATGAAAGGGTTTTCGTAAGCAAGATCAAGAAAAACATTGCCTATCAGGTTTATCACAGCGCAGCGGTATTTTCCGCGTTCATAAATATAAACGCCGGAACCGGGAGCATTGGGGTGGAGATTTGCGGGGCGCAATGCACCATAGCCGCGTTCATAAACTTCATCCATATCCTTATTGCGGAGAGAATGGTTTCCTCCGGTTATAACGTCTGCACCCATAGCAAAAAGAGCATCGCAGTTTCTGGCTGTAATACTGCTGTTATCGCCGGCATTTTCGCCGTTGACTATTATGATATCCGGAGAATATCTTTTTTTGATAGCGGGCATGTGGCGGCGAAGCGCTTCGACACCGATTGTGCCCATAACGTCGCCTATTGCAACAATTCGCATATTTTCACCTTATCTGGCAACGAAGCCAACTTTTTTGTACATTTTATCAATGGTGCGCTGGGCAATTCTTTCTGCCTGTTCTGCTCCTTTGCGGTAGCAATCTTCGAGATATGCTTTTTCGGAAAGATATCTGGAATAGTTTTCACGAATGGGAGAAAGATGTTCCGCAACAGCTTCGCCAACTGCTTTTTTGAAATCGCCGTAGCCTTTGCCTTCAAAATCGCGCTGGATGGAATCCATGGAGAATTCGGTTACTGCACCGTAGATGGTCATGAGGTTGTTGATGCCGTCTTTTCCTTCACGGTAAGCAACTTCCATATCGGAGTCGGTAACTGCAGATTTGAATTTTTTGATGATAACGTTCGGATCATCAAGGATATAAACGCAGCCTTTGGGGTTTTCATCGGATTTGCTCATCTTTTTGGTGGGGTCGGAAAGGCTCATAATTTTGCCGCCGCCCTGAGAAGAGGCAATATAAGGTTCCGGAACGGTGAAAGTTTTTCCGTAAAGACCGTTGAAACGTTCAGCGATATCTCTTGCAAGTTCAAGATGCTGTTTCTGGTCAACGCCGACCGGAACAACGTCTGCCTGATAAAGAAGGATATCACCTGCCATAAGAACAGGATAGGTGAAAAGGCCTGCGTTGATATTGTCGGCATGTTTTGCGGATTTATCCTTGAACTGGGTCATTCTGGAAAGTTCACCGAACTGGGTGGAACAGCCGAGGACCCAGTTTGCTTCTGCATGAGCGGGAACGTGGCTCTGGATAAAGAGAATGCTCTTTTCGGGGTCGATTCCGCAGGCAAGGGCAAGAGCATAGGATTCGAGAGTGCGCTTGCGAAGTTCGGCAGGATCCTGACGAACGGTGATGGCGTGCATATTTACAATGGAATAAATGCAGTCATATTCGTCCTGCAGCTTTTCCCAGTTTTTGATTGCGCCGAGATAGTTTCCGAGAGTGAATACGCCGGTGGGCTGGATTCCGCTGAAAATGCGTTTTTTACGTTCCGGTGCGGGGGCTGCAATGTTTTCAATGTTTTCCATATTAAAAACCTCCTGAAAGAGATGAAAATTTGCGTAATAATCCATATTAAAATATAAAATTACATTTTAGTATAACATAATATAATAAATAAAACAAGTATAACTGAAATCTTAAACTTTCATTAAGATTTGTACTTGTATATTGCGGCTTTCTTTTTGCAGTGGTAAAATGAAGAAAAAGGAGGTGCCGCAATATGGAATTTGTTTTTAAACCGGAAAAACTGACCGAAGATCTTTCATACCAGATTTCTGAAGCCATTGCCAAACGCACAGAAATTTTTTCAAGGAAAAGATTTCCCGGACTTTGGGAAAAAACAGATAAACTCAACGAAAAAAATCTTTCGGAACCAGCGCTTAAAAGAAGAAAAATTTTCCGAAAAATAAATGGAATAATCTGCATCGCCCTCGGAATTTTCCTTTTTGTTCCGGGAATTGTTAAGCCGGAAGAACTTTTTGTTCCGCTTGTTGTCGGCGCCTTTGCAATTGTTTTCGGAATTTCCGCGGTTATTCCGAGAAAAACAAATGCAGAAAAATTCCTTAAAAAGGCAAAAAAACTTATTTCACTGATAAATTCTTTTCTTAAACCTGAAGATACTGTTGCTTTTAAAGAAGAGGGGATTTTTGAAAACGGAAAGCTCCTGATGAATTATGAAAACCTTGAAAACGCAATCGAAAACCGGAGCATTTTCTTCATTTGCGATGGAGAAAAAATTATGATCCTCCGCAAAACAGATATGGTTTTTGGAAATCCTGAGGAATTCCTGTTTTTTATCGAAGAAAAAACAGGAAAGAAAACGGAGAAAGCCTGATAAAAAATATTGCAAGGCCAACCAAAAGGATATATAATGATAAAAAATATTGAAAAGCCACGGGACGTCCCGTATTCTC
>JAZUAX010000097.1:0-5198 GCA_045638185.1 Oscillospiraceae bacterium
AGTGCCGCAAAATTGCTGAAACCAAGATGCCTGACCTTAACGCAGCATCTGTTGAAGCAGCAATGAGCATGGTAGCTGGTACCGCTCGTTCCATGGGCGTTACCGTTGAAGACTAAGTGAAGGAGGTTAGCATTTAATGAAACACGGAAAAAAATATGTTGAAAGCACTAAGCTTGTTGAACATGCTAAACTCTACGAAGCAAACGAAGCTCTTGAGCTCGCTTGCAAAACTGCAACTGCAAAATTCGACGAAACCGTAGAATGCCACGTACGTCTCGGTGTTGACTCCCGTCACGCTGACCAGCAGGTTCGTGGTGCAGTAGTTCTTCCTAACGGAACCGGTAAAGAAGTTAAAGTTCTCGTTTTCGCAAAAGGCGACAAAGTTCAGGCTGCTCTTGATGCAGGCGCTGAATACGCTGGTGCAGAAGAATACATGCAGAAAATCATGTCCGAAGGTTGGATGGATTTTGACGTAGTTATCGCTTCTCCCGATATGATGGGCGTTGTTGGTAGACTCGGTAAAATCCTTGGCCCGAGAGGCCTTATGCCTAACCCCAAAGCAGGTACTGTAACCCCCGATGTTGCTAAAGCTGTTAAAGAAGCTAAAGCAGGTAAAATCGAGTACCGTCTCGACAAAACCAACATCATCCACTGCCCGATCGGTAAAGCTTCCTTTGGTGTTGAAAAACTCCAGGAAAACTTTGACACTCTTATGGGTGCAATTGTTAAAGCAAAACCCGCAGCAGCAAAAGGTCAGTACGTTAAATCCTGCGTTGTTTCCGCAACCATGGGCCCTGGCGTAAAGATCAACCCTGCAAGATTTGTGTAATTTGATATTCACATATTAAAGAAAAATCCCGCTGAATTTCAGCGGGATTTTTTATTTATAAAATACGGAAAAAACGCATGAGCATCAAGTTTTTAAAGAAATGAGCACCGTGAAAAAACACGGTGCTCAAACTTATTTTTCGGAGATGCCGAAGAAAATCATGACAGGGGCAAGAACGTGCAAAAATGGATTTTCCAAAAGAAAAACATAGTAATAGGGAGAGAAGAGAAAAGAAAGTTCAAAACGGTAAATAAATACTGTGTATATAAGATAAACAGTTGTAAGGATAAAACAAACCACGCCTAAAACAAGAAGAACAATACGGAGTATGCTGCTTTTTATATAAAAACCGGTGCTGTATGCAACCAGAGCGGATATTCCAATTCCACCGGAAATTACAGTGAATGGTTTCCATATGAAGCCGGTTAAAAAATAGGGAAGAGTATCATAGGTGGAACCAACGTACTCATAGAGCGGATTTTTTATTATAAGTAAAATCAAGGTTGAAATAACATAAAATGCCGTAAAAATTATTCCAAGTTTGAGATATACCTTTTTGCCACGCAGTTCGGTGATTCCTTTCGGAATCCCGTCAACAAGTCCGTCGATACTTATATTAAATATCTGAGCGATTTTTGTAAGTGTTTCAATATCCGGCTCTGTTTTACCGTTTTCCCAGTTGGAAACAGCCTGGCGGGTTACAGAAAGTTTTTCCGCAAGTTCTTCTTGGGTGATGCCGAGTTTCTTTCTGGTATTTTTTATATTTTCGCCAATAGAAGTCATATAATCGCCTCCGTTGCTGATTTGATTATACTACATCATGCTTTTATTGTCACGCAACGTTTTATTGCGTATTCTAAAACCCCAAAAAAAGCCCTTCGCATTTCCGAAGGGCTTTTTTGTTTTATATTTGCAAGAATTATTTGCCTGCAAGTTTTTCGAGATGTTCGTATTTTTCAGCGGCGTTTTTCTCTGCTTTGTCGAAGAGAACTTCGGCTCTGTCAGGGAATGCACGCATAAGGCTGGAATAACGGACTTCGCTCTTAATGAATTCTTTATAATCTGCAGAAGGTGCAGCAGAATCGAGCTGGAAGGGATTTTCGCCTTTTTCAGCAAGGCTGGGATCGAAACGGAAGAGATGCCAGTAACCTGCTTCAACAGCACGTTTTTCTTCTGCCATTGCGTTACCCATGCCACCTTTGATACCGTGGTTGATGCAGGGTGCGTAAGCAATGATAAGGGAAGGACCGTCATAAGCCTCTGCTTCGGAAATTGCTTTAACAGCCTGTGCCATGTTTGCGCCCTGAGCGATCTGTGCAACATAGATGTAGCCATAGCTCATAGCAATTGCAGCAAGGTCTTTCTTCTTGACGTCTTTACCTGCTGCAGCAAACTGTGCAACTGCACCGGTAGGAGTTGCTTTGGAAGACTGGCCGCCGGTGTTGGAGTAAACTTCGGTATCGAATACGAGAACGTTGATATTTCTGCCGGAAGCGAGAACGTGGTCAAGACCGCCGAAACCGATATCATAAGCCCAACCGTCGCCGCCGAATGCCCAGACGGATTTTTTAGCAAGGTAGTTTTTGCCTTTAAGGATTGCTTTTGCTTTGTCGCAATCGCAAGTAGTAAGAGCTTCAACAAGTTCTTTTGTTGCAACAGCGTTTGCTTCGCCGTCGTTAAGAGTTTCAAGATAGTTGTTTGCTGCATTTACAGCAACAGGGTTGGTTCCATTTTCTGCAACATCTCTTACTTTTGCAATGTAGCTGCTGCGGATAGCTTCCTGACCGAGGAACATACCGTAACCGTATTCTGCGTTATCTTCAAAGAGAGAGTTTGCCCATGCGGGACCCTTGCCTTCAGCGTTCTTGGTATAAGGAGTGGAAGGTGCGGAACCGCCCCAGATGGAAGAACAGCCGGTTGCGTTTGCAATATACATTCTGTCACCGAAGAGCTGAGTTACAAGTTTTGCATAAGGAGTTTCGCCGCATCCTGCGCAAGCGCCGGAGAATTCAAGAAGAGGACGGCGGAACTGGGAGCCTTTAAGAGTATTGGCTTTGAATTTCTGAGCAACTTCGATTTTTTCTGGGATATCAACACCGTAATCGAAAACTTTCTGTTCGCCAAGCTGGCTGTCGAGAGCTTTCATTTCAAGAGCTTTGACGCCTTTTTTGCCGGGGCAGACGTTTACGCAGGAACCGCAGCCGGTGCAGTCAAGAGCGGAAACGGTGAGCGCAAATTTTTTATCTGCAAGACCGGTCATAGGAAGGGATTTGGTGCCTTCGGGAGCGTTTGCAAGTTCAGCATCATCGAGAACAACAGGTCTGATTGCAGCATGAGGACATACATAGGAGCACATGTTGCACTGGATGCAGTTTTCGGGAAGCCATTCGGGAACATCAACTGCAATTCCGCGTTTTTCATAAGCAGCGGAACCTGCAGGGAAGGTACCGTCTTCGCGGCCGGAGAATACGGAAACAGGAAGTTTGTCACCTTTCTGTGCAGCAACGGGAACGAGGATGCTGTTGATAAAATCTACGATTTCTTTATCTTCACCGGTTGCAACAGGGGTGGGAATTGCGCCTTCTGCTTTAGCCCATTCGTCAGCAGGGTAATCAACTTTGGTAAAGCTGGTCATGCCGCGTTCGATTGCTTTATAGTTCATTTCAACAACAGCGTCACCTTTTTTGCCATAGCTTGCAAATGCTGCGTCTTTCATGAATTTTTCAGCTTCATCTGCAGGAATGATTTCGGTGATTTTGAAGAAAGCAGACTGGAGAATGGTGTTGATTCTTCCGTTAAGACCGATTTCTTTTGCAATGGAGATACCGTCGATGGTGTAAAGTTCGATTTCGTTTTCAGCGATAAAACGTTTTACATCGCCGGGGAGACGGTTGGAAAGTTCTTCAATATCCCATCCGCAGTTGAGAAGGAATTTGCCGCCTTTTTTGAGAACAGCGGTCATGTCATATTTATCAACATAAGAAGGGTTATGGCATGCAACAAAGTCTGCTTTGTTGATATAATAAGT
This sequence comes from Oscillospiraceae bacterium, assembly GCA_045638185.1. GTDB lineage: Bacteria > Bacillota > Clostridia > Oscillospirales > Ruminococcaceae > UMGS1668. Next base: position 3,858 of record JAZUAX010000097.1, read on the forward strand.
AGATTTAATGGGGGATTTTCCGAAACGGAGGTGGGAAATTGTTACACCGCCGGATTTTTTGGAGTCATATGCGAAATATCCCTGTGCATAAAGGTCAGTGTGGTCGCCGATGATTTTGATGGAGTTTTTGTTTGCACCAACAGTACCGTCGGAACCAAGGCCCCAGAACATGCAGCTCATGTTGCCTGCAGGAGTGGTGTCGGGATTTTCTTTAATTTCAAGAGAGAGGTTGGTGACGTCATCTTCAATACCGAGAGTGAAGATGTGTTTTCCGTTTGCTTCTGCGTTGCGGTAAACGGAGATGATCTGTGCAGGGGTGGTATCTTTGCTGCCGAGACCATAGCGGCCGCCGAGAAGTTCGACATTTTCAAATTTGGTTCCGCGAACTGCAGCAGCAACATCGAGGTAAAGAGGTTCGCCGATGGAACCGGGTTCTTTGGTTCTGTCAAGAACGGTAATGGTTTTTGCAGTTTCGGGAATTGCATCGATAAGGTGACATTTGCTGAAAGGTCTGTAAAGACGAACTTTAACAAGACCGTATTTGCCGCCGTTTGCATTGAGGTAATCAATGGTTTCTTCAATGGTATCGCAAACGGAACCCATTGCTACGATAACATGTTCTGCGTCCGGTGCACCGTAATAGTTGAAGAGTTTATAGTCAGTACCGATTTCAGCATTGACTTTATTCATATAATCTTCAACAACAGCGGGAAGAGCATCATAGAATTTGTTTGAAGCTTCGCGTGCCTGGAAGAAAATGTCGGGGTTCTGAGCGGTACCGCGGGTTACGGGGTGGTTGGGGTTAAGAGCGTGCTCACGGTATGCTTCGATTGCATCGAAATCAGTGAGTTTTGCAAGCTGGTCATAATCCCATACTTCGATTTTCTGAATTTCGTGAGAAGTTCTGAAACCATCGAAGAAATGAAGGAAGGGAACACGGCCTTTGATTGCGGAAAGATGTGCAACAGCACCGAGATCCATAACTTCCTGAGGGTTACCGGAGCAAAGCATTGCAAAACCGGTCTGGCGGCATGCATAAACGTCGGAATGGTCACCGAAGATGCTGAGTGCATGGGAAGCAAGAGCTCTTGCGGAAACATTGATAACTCCGGGAAGAAGTTCGCCGGCGATTTTATACATGTTCGGGATCATAAGAAGAAGACCCTGAGATGCGGTAAAAGTGGTGGTAAGAGCACCTGCTGCGAGAGAACCGTGAACGGAGCCTGGTGCACCTGCTTCGGACTGGATTTCGGTAACCTGAACTTTATTACCAAAAATATTGGTTTTTCCGTTTGCGGCCCATTTGTCAGCAAGTTCTGCCATTACAGAAGAAGGGGTAAT
>JAZUAX010000098.1:0-24350 GCA_045638185.1 Oscillospiraceae bacterium
CCCGCTTTTCACTCTTTTTGCGTGCTCGAAATCTGTTTCAACATAATGCATCCCGAAAAGGGAAGGTTCCTCATCATCAAAAACCACAATATCCTCTGGCATTGTTTTCATGGAAAAAGAATCGAAAACCGCCGAAAGAAAGCCCTCAAAGCTTCCGTCATAGGCAAAAATCAGAACTCCCCTGTCAGACATTCCCTCGAAGCCTCCTCTATGAGCACCGGTTCGAAAAGCGAAAGCTGTTCCATTCCGTAATCGGTAAAACCGCCCATTCTGTTCGGTGAAGTTATTGCCCAAAGCATGCTTTCTGTCGTTTCCGGAATCCGCTGAAGCGTTTTTCCGCCGCAGGTTATAAAAAACTTTGCTCTTTTGAGCACTATGCCCATCCTTTTGAGCATATCAAAATCCAGTTTCTGATTTCTTCTTGCACGGACTATTCTTTTTGCTCCGGTCACCCCTATTGCCGGGACCCTGAGGAGCATTTCATAATCCGCAGTGTTCACTTCCACCGGAAAATCATCAAGATGGCTTACCGCCCATGAGCATTTGGGATCGACTTCCGGGTGAAGCATCGGCTTTTTTGGGTCGATTATCTCGCTTGCTTCAAAACCGTAGAAACGCAAAAGCCAGTCTGCCTGATAAAGTCTGTGCTCGCGCAAAAGCGGCGGCCTTGTATCCAGGCTCGGCAAAAGTGAATCTTCCTGCAGCGGGACATATGCTGAAAAATAAACGCGCTTGAGTCCGTATTTTTTATAAAGGCTTTCTGTCAGATGCAGAATATGATAATCCGTTTCCGGTGAAGCACCGACTATCATCTGGGTGCTCTGCCCCGCCGGAACAAATTTCGGCGTATGGCGATATTTTATAAGGTCTTCGCAATTTTCCTCAATTCCGGTTTTTATAAGACCCATGGGTTCTAGGATATTATGTTTCGTTTTATCCGGTGCAAGGCTTACGAGAGATTTTTCCGAAGGCAGCTCGATATTTACGCTTACTCTGTCCGCAAAAAGACCCAGTCTATGAATCAGAATCGGATCCGCTCCCGGAATAGCTTTTGCGTGGATATATCCGGCAAAGCCATATTCCTCACGCAAAAGACGCAGGGCTTCTATCATATGTTCCATGGTCCAATCCGGTGTTCCGACCACAGCGGAGGAAAGAAAAAGTCCTTCGATAAAATTTCTCCGGTAAAATTCAATTGTAAGTTCCGCAATTTCTCTCGGGGTAAAAGTTGCTCTCGGAAAATCGTTGCTCCTGCGGCTTATGCAATATTTGCAGTCATAAACGCAAGAATTCGACATCAGAATTTTAAGAAGGCTTACGCATCTTCCGTCTGCAGTAAAGGAATGGCAGCAACCGGCCGGCGTTGCCGCGCCGATTCTTCCTTCGGATGAGGAACGTCCGCTTCCGCTTGAGGAACAGGAAGCATCATATTTTGCGGCTTCCGCAAGAATTTCGAGCTTTTCGTACATATCCAAAATGCAGACCCCCTTCCGAATATCGAACAAATGTTCTTTTATATATTACAATTATTTCTCTTATCTGTCAATGGGAAGAACTCCCAAAAAAGGTGCAGCTCATAATTTTTTAAAAAAGCTGTTTTTTCCTTGTAATAATGCGGTTTTTATGATAGAATAATAAATTGTCTTAATTTACAAATGGAGGAATATAAATGCCCAGCTTAAAAGAAGAAATTTCACGCAGAAGAACTTTTGCGATAATATCTCACCCCGACGCAGGTAAAACCACCCTTACCGAAAAATTCCTGCTCTATGGCGGTGCAATTGCCCAGGCGGGTGAAGTTAAAGGCAAAAAAGCCAAAGCAGCAACCTCCGACTGGATGGAAATTGAAAAGCAGCGCGGAATTTCCGTAACTTCCTCCGTAATGCAGTTCCAGCACAGCGGTTTTTGCATCAATATTCTTGATACCCCCGGACACCAGGACTTTTCCGAAGATACCTACCGTACCCTTATGGCTGCCGACTCCGCAGTAATGGTGATCGACGGTGCAAAGGGCGTTGAGCCCCAGACCAGAAAACTCTTTAAGGTCTGCTCCATGCGCCATATTCCGATTTTCACCTTCATCAACAAAATGGACCGCGAAACCAAGGATCCTTTCGATCTTTGTGAAGAAGTTGAACGCGAACTCGGAATCGATACCTATGCAATGAACTGGCCCATCGGCTGCGGAAAAGAGTTCCAGGGCGTTTATGACCGCGAAAAGAAGAGCATCCTTTTCTTCGGCGACGAAGGAAAAGGCAGAAAATCCTCCTCTGTCGAAATCGAACTCGATAATCCCGAAGTTGCTGATTATCTCGGCGAAAAAGGCTGGGAACAGATCCGCGACGACGTTGAACTTCTCGGCGCAGGACGCGATTTCGATATGGAAGCTGTTCAAAACGGAACCCTCAGCCCTGTTTTCTTCGGTTCCGCTCTTACCACCTTTGGTGTTGAACCTTTCCTTGAAGCATTCCTTAAGATGACCACCTCTCCTCTTGCAAGAGTTTCCGACGAAGGCGTTATTGACCCCAGCGAAGAAGGTTTTTCCGCCTTTGTTTTCAAAATTCAGGCAAACATGAACAAGGCTCACCGCGACCGCCTTGCATTCATGAGAATCTGCTCCGGCAAATTCGAACGCGACGCAGAGGTTTATCACGTTCAGGGCGGAAAGAAAATGCGTCTTTCCCAGCCCCAGCAGATTATGGCTGCCGAACGCGAAATTGTTGAAGAAGCTTACGCCGGCGATATTATCGGTGTTTTCGATCCGGGCGTTTTCTCCATCGGCGATACCATCACAATGCCCGGCAAAAAATTCCGCTATTCCGGAATCCCCACCTTTGAACCGGAACATTTTATGTCTGTTCGCCCGAAGGACACCATGAAGCGCAAACAGTTCATCAAAGGTATCGAACAAATTGCTCAGGAAGGTGCTATCCAGATCTTCAAAGTTCCGGGATACGGTCTTGAAGAAGCAATCATCGGCGTAGTTGGTACTCTTCAGTTCGACGTTTTCCGTTACCGCATGCAGAATGAATATGGCGTTGAACTTTATATGAGCCCGCTGCCTTACGAACATCTCCGCTTCATTCTCGAATGTCCCGTTCCGGTAAATCAGCTTGACCTTGCAAACGGAACCAAGGTTCTTGAAGATTACCGCGGCCACAATGTTCTTGTTTTCAGCGGTCTTTGGGCACTCAACTATATGATGAAACAGAACCCAGGACTTGTTGTTTCCGATGAGCTCCGAGTATAAAAATTTATACTGAAAAAAGTAAAAGACGCTTCATCGTAAGCGTCTTTTTTTATCTAAAAAGCGGCAAAATACCGCAATTTTATTTTGTAGTATAATACTTTAAATTATATAAAATGAAATATTTTTATTATTAGAACAACCGTTTTTCGGCTTATTTATGCGGTTTTTGTTAATGCGATATATTTTATTCCAATGGAGAATATATGTTGACCCAAAATCCCATCCGTGATATATTAGTATCGGAAGAGGGGGTGCTTGTTATGAACAAAAAGAGCAAAACCATTTTTATAATCGCAGCAGTTATCATTGCAGTTTTTGCCTTTATATATAAATTTCCGAAAGGAATGGACGATATTTTGCCCTATCCCTATGATTTTGAAAACGCCTTCAGCCATAACTGCATTGCCGGAATCCCCGAAAAACAAAGAATGCACTTTCCTCCTGACGAAGGAAAAGTAAGTTATGATGAGATCCACAATTTGCTTTCGGAAGCAAAATTTATTTCGGATTTTCGTAACTTAGCTCCCGTAAAGTACAGCTTCCCTAAATTTGCAATTTCTGGCTCAAACATGTTTATAGATCATAGCGGCGCATCCATATCCGTTGATTTTTACAGTGGAATTGTCGGAACCGTCCGTTGCACCGTTAATTTTCTTGATGACGGAACGGTATATATAACTACGATGGAATATAGCGACGTTATATGGAGCTATAAGCTTACAGACAAAAGTTATTTTGAAAAGCTCTGGAACTATATTGAAGAAAACGGCAGCGTTTACGTAAAAGAAAACGGAGAAAAACATTGGAAAGAAGTTAAATAAAACAAAACAGCCGCCCAAAAGCGCGGCTGTTTTATTTCTTATAAAAATACCATCAACACAATTGCCGCAACCGCAAGGATGTTGCAGATTATAAAAGGTTTTCCGAAAAAAGGTTTCGGATCTTCCTCTTTTTTAAGTCTTGCGCTCTCAGCAAGATATCCGCCCAGGGAAAAACCGATTGAAACGAACATCATTCCAAGCATCGGAAAAACGGAAGCATCGTTGTTTTCATAATCTTTCAGCTCGAAGAAAAGCATGAATCCAAAAATAGAAACAAGCATTACGACAACCAAAATCACGGAAGCCGGAAGGCTTCTTCTCGCTTTTTTTGCGTCAGCCGGATCGGAATAGATTTTGTCGCCGAATTTAAAACCCACAAAGAAAATTCCTGCAACGAAAGAAATTATATACATAATGAGAAGGATTCCGTAAGTTTCGGCTTCCGGAACAATTAACGAAGTTGCCGTCATAAGCAAAAGATAGGAAACCGTTTCGAAACCTGTCATAAAATCGAGACCCACGACATATCTCTTCATCGCTTCCGTATCATATTTTATTGAAGAATCATAACCTGCAAGTATCGAAAATTCTCCGCTCTTTGCCATTCCCCAAAAGATAAGGTGGGTGAAACAATGCATCGGAATTGCAAGGATTATAAGAACGATCAGAACTTCGCCGTTGAAATTTCCGGTAACTCCGCCAATTACACAATAAGCGGTCAAAATCAGCAGAGAAATAAGAGCAAGGATATGTCCCGGTTTATAATTTATCTTTTTCGGCTTTTCTGAAACAATCCCACAAAGTTCATCGACAGAAACTTTAAAAATTCCCGCAATGCGAATTAAATTTTCTGTATCCGGATTTGCGTTTCCGCTTTCCCATTTTGTAACTGCCTGGCGGGAAACGCCAACAAGTTCCGCAAGTTTTTCCTGGGAAATTCCGTCCCTTTTCCTGAGTTCCGAGATTTTTTCTCCAAGGGTCATAAAAACGCACCTCCTTTTCTGTTTTCAGTTTACTGCATTTCCCGAAATTTTACAAGCAACCTTTGGTTGCCGATTATTTTTTATGAAAAACAAACATAATAATGTGTTAAATATTTATATTTTTATATATTGAATATTCTGCTTTTTTTGATATAATTAGAGTGTTAGAATATGCGCAACTTTTAAAAGCACGAAAGGAGGCATCTGGAAAGCATTTTTGCCCGGCTGTCTTTCCTGCGTGCTTTTTTGTTGTCTGAAAGGGGATTTTAAAATTGGTCTATGACGTTGCTGTGATCGGCGCCGGCATTATCGGCTGCGGAGTTGCAAGAGAACTCTCCCGCTATAACTGCAAGGCTGTTCTGATCGAAAAAGAAAACGATGTGGCAATGGGCACCACCCGTGCAAACAGCGCTATCATCCACGCAGGCTATGACCCTGAACCCGGCACCCTTATGGCAAAATATAATGCACCGGGTAACAAAATGGCCGGCGAAATCTGCGAGGAGCTTGATGTTCCTTTTAAACGCTGCGGTTCCTTTGTTCTTGCTTTCAGCGAAGAGGAAATGGAAACCGTAAAAAAACTTTATGACAGAGGCGTTGCAAACGGCGTTCCGGATCAGAAAATTCTTTCCGGAGAAGAAGTCCGCGAAATGGAACCCAACGTTTCCGAAAACTGCGTAGGGGCTCTTTTTGCTCCTTCCGCAGGAATTGTAAACCCCTGGGAATTTGCTCTTGCAATGGGCGAACAGGCTGTTGAAAACGGCGTTGAGCTTAAACTTTGCTGGGAAGTTGCCTCCATTGAAAAAGAAGACGGAAACTTTGTTATCACCGGCAAAAACGGCGAAAAAGTCGAAGCAAAATTCGTTGTTAATGCAGCCGGCGTTTACAGCGACACCGTTGCAAACATGATCGGCGACGAAAGCTTTACCATAGATTCTTCCAGAGGCCAGTATTATCTTCTCGATAAATCCCAGGGCGAACTTTTCAGCCACGTAATGTTCCAGTGCCCCGGCCCGCTCGGAAAAGGCGTTCTTGTTGCACCCACCGTTCACGGAAACCTTATCGTCGGACCCGACGCAAACCCGGGCTGCGCAAAAGATGACGTCTGCACCGACCGCGAAGGCCTTGCAAACGTAGTCGCAACCAGCAAAAAAACCACCACTGCTGTTAACTTCCGCGAATGCATCAGAAACTTCGCAGGTCTCAGAAGCGAACCTTCCACCCACGATTTCATCGTTGGTTTCTCCGAAACCGATGATCATTTTATGAACATCGCCGGAATCAAATCTCCCGGTCTTTCCGCCGCTCCTGCAATCGCAGAAGATGTTGTAAGAATGCTTCTTGAAGCAGGTGTTCCTTCCGAAAAGAAAGAAAATTTCATCGGCGGACACAAACATCTCCGCTTCAAAGAACTTTCCGACGAAGAAAAGGCAGCAGCAATTGCAAAAAATCCTCTTTATGGCCGAGTAATCTGCCGTTGTGAAACCATCACCGAAGGAGAGATCGTCGATGCTCTCCACGGAATCATCGTTCCCAGAACCCTCGACGGTATCAAACGCCGCTGCAACGCAGGTATGGGAAGATGCCAGAGCGGTTTCTGCGGACCCAAGGTTCTCGAAATCATTGCCCGCGAACTTAACCTCAATCCTGTTGACGTCCTTCTTGATAAAGAAGGTTCCTACATACTCACCGGAAAAACCACGAAGGGAGGCTGCCGTTAATGTATTATGATTTAGTTGTTGTCGGCGGAGGCCCTGCAGGTCTTGCCGCTGCCGAAGAAGCAAAACGCTGCGGAGCAGGCTCCGTTCTTATCATCGAGCGTGATAAAGAACTCGGCGGTATCCTTAACCAGTGCATCCATTCCGGTTTCGGCCTCCATGTTTTTAAAGAACAGCTTTCCGGTCCGGAATATGCACAGAGATTCATCGACCGTCTCGAAGGAACCGGAATCGAAGTCAAAACCGATACCATGGTCCTCGGAATCACCCCCGAAAAATCCGTTTATGCAATAAGCTCCGCCGAAGGCTATATGAAAATAGATGCCGGCGCGATCGTTCTTGCAATGGGCTGCCGCGAAAGAACCCGCGGAGCAATTTCCATTCCCGGCGAAAGACCTTCCGGAATTTTCACCGCCGGTGCCGCCCAGAAATATATCAACATGGACGGTTATATGTGCGGTAAAAAAGTTCTTATCCTCGGCTCCGGCGATATCGGCCTTATCATGGCAAGAAGAATGACCCTTGAAGGCGCCGAAGTTAAAGCAGTTGTTGAACTTATGCCCTATTCCAACGGCCTTAAACGTAACATTGCACAGTGCCTTGACGACTACGGCATTCCGCTTTATCTCAGCCACACCGTAACCGATATCAAAGGTGAAAACGGCCGTCTTTCCAAAGTAATCGTAAGCAAAGTAAACGGCTTTGACCCCATCCCCGGAACCGAAATCGAATTTGACGTAGATACCCTTCTTCTCTCCGTCGGTCTTGTTCCGGAAAACGAACTTTCCCGCTCTGCAGGTGTTGTTCTCGATAAGCGCACCAACGGCGCAATCGTTGACGAAACCATGATGACCTCCATCCCCGGAATTTTCGCTTGCGGCAACGTTCTTCACGTTCACGACCTTGTTGACTTCGTAACTCACGAATCCGAAAGAGCCGGCAAAGCTGCTGCCGAATATCTCAAAGCACAGCGTGAAGGCGCAGCTTCCGAAGAAGCAGAAGCTCCCATTGAACTCCATAACGGCGATTTCATCGGTTACACCGTTCCCCAGAAAGTCACCGTTTCCAAGGTTGACAAATTTGTCGAAGTTCTCTTCCGTGTCCGCGCAGTTCTCAACAACGCAACCGTTGTTGTTAAAGCCGGCGACAAAGTTCTTATGAGCAAAAAACACGAACAGATGCTTCCCGCAGAAATGGAAAAACTCATTATCCCGAAAAAAATGCTTGAAATGGCCGAAGGTCAGGATATTGAAATTGCAGTTGTTAAGGAGGGTGAAGAATAATGCTTAAGACCATAACCTGTATCTGCTGCCCCAAAGGCTGCCTTGTTACCCTCGATACCGATAAACCGGAAGAAACCGTAAAAGGCTTTGGTTGCCCCCAGGGAAAAGATTATGCCATCGGCGAACTTACCCACCCCATGGGAACCATTTCCTCCACCGTTGAAATCAAAGGCGGACTCCATCCCAGAATCCCCGTTAAAACCAACGGCAACATTCCGAAGGAAAAAATCTTCGAAGTAATGGACGAAATCAACAAGATCTCCGTTGAAAGCCCCATTAAATGCGGCGACATTCTTCTCGAAGACGTTCTCGGCACCGGCGTTAACATCGTCGCTTGCAGAGATATGTAATTCCGTGCTCAAGAATTTATAAAACAAAAGCCCCCGTGCTCATTTGAGCACGGGGGATTACTTTTATAAGCCTCCCTTGCCTAAAGGGAGGTGGCATTTGCGAAGCAAATGACGGAGGGATTGTTTTATCATTTCTGATTATTCAATACATTACTCTTCGCCGCAAATTCCGGATATTTTTTTGCAAGATATCTTATATTTTCAAAATCATATATTGATAAAGCTGTTTTTATACATTCTTCAAAGATTTCTTCTGTCATAGGAACGCGTTTACACATTGCATTAAGTTCTTCTTCAGAATAACACGAAATATTTGCTGCGTGATAAAAAAGACCAGCCATGCCTTCCGCTATATCGTCTTTCTTTCCCATGGATATCCTCCTTAAAAAACAAATTTTGCCACAATATTGTAGCATATTTTAATATATAGTGCAACAAAATAGTAGCATCTATTTAAGAGGTGTTGCTATATGTTTTTTCAAAGACTTGCAGATTTAAGGATAGATTCCGATAAAACACAGCAGGAAATTGCAGATATGCTCGATTGTAAACGCGAAGTTTACCGCAGATACGAAAAAGGCATACACGAAATTCCCGTTTGGGCAATTATTAAGCTTGCCCAATATTACGGCACAAGTGTTGACTATATTCTCGGACTTACCGACGAAATAAAACCATATAAATAAAAAAACTCCTGCATTTTAAATGCAGGAGTTTTTATTCGCAGTGATTATACGATAAGTTCGTATTCGCCGGTGCCGTCGTCGCCGTTGTAATAATCCCAGAGTTTGTCTCCGTCATAAATTCCTTTATCGGTGACAAAGCCGGTAACAAGTTCCGGAGGAGTTTTGTCGAATGCGGGATAGAAACCGCTTACGCCTTCAACTGCGGTTCTGGTTCCGAGAGCTTCAAGAACCATGTTCGGGTCGCGCTCTTCGATTTTAACGTCTTTTGCGAAGGGGTGGCATTTATCGGGAGTTCCGGTTACATAGAAAGGAATTCCCCAATATTTTGCTGCAAGAGCGATCTGGAAAGTACCGACTTTGTTGATAACAACGCCATCCATGGTAATTGCGTCAGCTGCGCAGGTAAATACGTCAACCTTTTTCTCGTGCATGGCCCAGCCGGGCATGTTATCGGTGATAACGGTTACGTCAAATCCCATATCGTGAAGAACTGAAGCGGTGAGTCTTGCGCCCTGGAAATAAGGTCTTGTTTCGGGGCAGACGAATTTGATTTTCTTGCCCTGTGCCTTGATTTCTTTGCACATGAAACCGAGGATGGTTTCTGCGTAGCACTGGGTCATAACGGTGCCTTCATCCGGGAACTTGGAAACAAGATGCTTTGCAACTTCGCCGATTTTGTTGTAGCGGTTATCGGTAAGAGCAATGATTCTGTCGAAAGTTGCCTGAATGGCATCTTTTTCGCCGGCTGCATAAGCTTCTTCTGCTGCTGCAACGCAGGAATCGGTGATGATTTTAATGCGTTTTGCGGTGGTGGGTCTTGCGTTGACCATAAGATCCTGAGCGTAGCGGATATGTTCCATTGCTTTGTCGTAAGGCATATCTTTTGCTTCATAAGCTGCAAGAACCATTCCCATTCCACAGGCGAGATAGGGACCTGCGCTCTGGACGATCATATCTCTCATTGCGTTTGCAACTTCTTCGGAGGTGTTGCAGGTAACGAATTTGATTGGGTGGGGATAGCAGCGGCGGTCGAGAATACGGACTTTTCCGTTTTCATACCATGCTACGTTTTCATATCTGAGAAGGAAGGCAAGGCCTTCATCTGCTCTCGGCATTATTAAAAACTCCTTTCGGAAACATATTTCGTTTTTATTATACACTTTTCGCCCCGAAGTTACAAGTTTTTATCCCTTGTTTTAATATGCGATTAAGGATATAATATTTTTATAAATCCTTTTAAGAGGAGCTGATTTTTTTGAACAATGCGGACGAATATATCCAGAAATTCAAGGAACTTGAATCCATTGTAAAAGAAACCTTCGGACTTAACGATTGGGATTCCGTAACAAATTTTCTTTCAAAGCGGGATGAATACCGCCCGTTCCGTGAAGAAATAAAATATTGTCAGGAAGTCAGAAATCTTCTTCAGCATAAACAGAAAATCGGCGGGGAGTATCCGGTTGAACCTACAAGAGAAATGATAAATTTTCTCGAACGCACAATAGATTCCCTTAAAAACCGCAAAAAATGCAGCCAGATAATGGTTCCAATTAACCGACTTTTTTATAAAAAATGTTCCGAAAGCGTTAAAGGAACTCTTTTGAAAATGAAGGAAATTCCTACCGGACATGTTCCCGTTCTGGACGAAAACGAAAAAGTCTGCGGGGTTTTCACCGCGGTTTCCTTCCTTCACATAATCGCCGATAAAAAAGGCGAACCCATAGGTCCCGAATATTCCTTTGACGATGCAAAAGAATATGTTTCCTTAAAACACCATGAAAGCGAAGTTTACAGGTTTGTAAAAGGTTCTCTCTATGTTGATGAACTGAAGGATATTTTTGAGCAAACCTACTCCGGTGGAAAGCGTCTTTCCATGGTTTTTGTCACATCCAACGGAAAAGAAGACGGAAGGCTTCTTGGAACAATTTCTCCCTGGGATGTTCTCGGGAAAGAAGATGTTTTATAAAATTTTTTAATTATGCAACAAAAAACGCAAAAAACGACACTTATTTAATAGGAATTTAACATTTATTCCCTTGTTTTTAAACAAATATAATGTTATTATATGTATTTGTAGAAGGTTACCTATCCCAAGAAAGGAATGATATAATTGTCCGAAGAATTCAAAAATTCTGAAAACACCGGTGCGGAACAGCCTGAAAAAAAGCCCTTTTCCGTAACCATTCCCGAAGACGATTTTGTAAATGATATTCCCGCTCCGGAAAGCGAAATTCCCGCAGAAGGAAAATCCCGCAAAGTTGTCCGCTATGTTGACAACGCACCCAAAACCGAAAAACCTCAGAAATCCGAAAAGAAAAAATCCGGATTCGTAGGCGAATTTTTTGCCGGTGCTGCCGCAGGCGCAAAAACCGTTTCCGAAGGAATTTCCGCAGGAATTAAAACCATTTCCGAAAAGAAATCCAAAGCAGAAAAACCTGCTGAAGAAAAACCCATTAAGGAAAAACCTGTTAAAGCAGAAAAACCCGAAAAAGTTCAGAAACCGGTTGAAACCGACGAAACCCAGTTCCCTAAGGACGAAAAGAAAGTTCCCGCTCTTCCTCCCGTTCTTTCCGGAATTATGGAAAAAGTCAACTCTCTTCCTACTAAAACCGTTATTATCGGCGCTGCTGTTCTCCTTGTTGTTCTGATCGCAATAATCCTTCTTGCAGCAACAAGCTGTTCCCCCAGCGAAAACACTCCTTCTGACGTAACTCCTTCCGGCGGTGAAATCACCATCGACCCCGAAAATCCCGGTAATCCCGAAAACCCCAACGAGAATCCCGGCGAAACCGCAACAGATCTTGAAATCCCCGACAGAGAAGTTCAGCTTGCAGAAGCATATACCGCAAACAACGACGTTGTCGGTTGGCTCTATATTCCCGGCCTTGAGGATGTTGATGCCGGTGTTTGCTTCAGCTACGATAAGAGCTATCCTTACAACAAACGCGATATTACCGGTAAAAAAGTTCCCAACAGCTATTGGATCGAAGGTGCTTATTACACCCACTTCCGCGGCCTTTTCGGAGCAGATTCCGAAGATCTCTCCATGAACACCGTAATTTTCGGTCACAGCGACCTTGGCAAGGAAAATCTTTCCTACACCAATGACGACCCGAACGGTCCGCTTTTCTCCCAGCTCTTCAGCTTTAAGGATCCTTCCTTTGCGGAAAAAACTCCTTATATTTATCTTACTCTCCCCGCTGAACAGACTGTCTGGGAAGTATTCGCTGTTTTCTACAACGACGCTGCCGCTGTTAAAAAGACTTTCAGCAGCTACTATAAAAACAACGCAGGTGACCTTTGGTACATCGAACCCGCTCCCTCCGAATCCGAATATGCTCTTATGCTCGAAACTGCTCAGAAACGTTCCATCTATGATTACAACGTAGAAGTTTCCACTGAAGACCGTATTCTTACTCTTTCCACCTGTACCGTAGGTTTCGGAATCAACAACAGAGATAATTACCGTTTCGTAGTTGTTGCAAAACTTGTTGAAGATACCGAAAACATCACCGCAAAAAATGCAAGCTTCACCATCAATGCTGATGCTCCCATTCCCGGCACCTATAAAGAAGATTTTGAAAAATATGCTTCCGGCGGCTGGAAACCCGTAAACTGAAAACAAGCTTAAAAAGGAACGGCTGCGCCGTTCCTTTTTTGTTGCAATGATTTAAAAGAAGTGATATAATGACTTTCCAGTGAGTTCGAAGCCTTCCTCACTTAAAACAAAACCAAAGGAGATTTTGAAAAATGAATAACAGAAAAAACAAAACAGCATTTCTCACAAAAAGCGCGGTTATTGCAGCGCTTTACGTTGTACTTACGGAAATTTCCGCACTTCTCGGAATTTCAAGCGGGGTTATCCAGTTCCGCCTTTCCGAAATGTTTGCGGTGCTTCCGATTTTTACTCCCGCGGCAATTCCCGGAGTTTTCATCGGATGCTTTATTTCCAACACCATAACCGGAGGAGTTATCTGGGATGTTGTTTTCGGAAGCCTTGCAAGCCTTATCGGTGCTTACGGTGCGTGGCTTCTGCGTAAAAAAAGCGTTTATCTTGCTCCCGTTCCGACAATTCTTGCGAACATGTTCATTGTTCCCCTTGTTCTTCGCTATGCTTACGGCGCCGAAGGAACAATTCCGTTTTTTATGTTTACCGTCGGTTTCGGAGAATTTGTAACCGCAGGTATTCTGGGAGTTTTTCTTGCAAAAACTCTTAAAAAACACAAAATCGCATTCTGAAAAAAAGCCTCCGCTTCTGGCGGAGGCTTTTTTATTCCGTATAGGAATATTTCTAAAAATCAATTGACAAAGCAATTAGACGGATATATAACTATGACACAAGCTTTTATAAACGTAAGAAAGGAATAAAAATGAAAAAGTTTGCTGTTTTTCTGATTATGTTTATGCTGGTTTCTTTTTCCGGCTGTAATTGGAAAGTTGAAATTGTAAATCCGAACGAACAGATAATCGAATCCGAAACCAATATCAACAAAGAACCTGAGCCTGAGTCTAAACCGGAAGTTCCTTTCGTTCCCGATGAGGAAAATGAAGCGGATTTTTCCGAACCGGAAAATACAGAAAGACCTGCTTTGACCTATACCGATTCCGAAAGCACCTATTCTCTCGAGGTTTCTGAACCGGATTTCGGCTCCGAAGTTACATATATTGATTATATTAACATTGTGAACGACAGAATTTATGCCTCTTCACATAATTCGTCTGACGGAATTTTCTCCGCGGATTTTAACGGCAAAAATGGCCGAGTTCTTGAAAATTCCAAGGATGACTCCAGTTATAATAATATTGATGATATTTGTTCCGCCGGAGGAAATGACATCTTTATTCTCAAAACGTATATTCCTCTTCGGCAAACTGCGATAAAAACCGATGAGGAAGGAAATTTCATTGAAGAAAATTTCCTTACCGAAACTGAAGGCGGAATTCCCTTTGGTTCCGATATTATCATGGACAAAAACGGAAATTTTTACCTTTGGGATTATTGGGGAAAAGTTCTTGTTTTCAATAACAATTTTTCCGAATCATATATTATAGATCATTCCGAAGAAGGTATTTTCTTGAATGTGGTTTCCCTCAATAACGGAAATGCCTATGTAACTACTCACGAAGGCAATTTACTTTTTGACCACGAAAAGCAATCTTTTGGAGAAATAATCGATGTTCCCATTGTCACCGTTTTTGATGACAGCGGCAACAGCGAATTTGATTTTGTCTGCCACGATTACGAAAACCTTTACGGTTATATTTTTGAAGAAAACCGCCTTGAAAAACTTATCAGCTTTGCTGATTCCGGAATAATTCCGGATCTGCTGCATTCTGCAGATATTGACGAAAACGGAAATATAACTATTATTACAAAAGAACTTATTCGATATGAACCAACCGTTTTTATGATTTTTCATTTTGAAAAGGAGAACTGAAAATTGGAAAAACTTCTGATAAGCGCATGCCTTCTCGGTGTTTCCTGCCGATATGACGGAAAAAGCAAGCCTCTTCCGGAAGCGGAAAAACTTTTTGAAAAATATGAACTTATCCCTGTTTGCGCCGAAATTTTCGGCGGACTTCCCACCCCGAGAGTTCCTGCGGAAATTTCCGGTGAAAAAGTCCTTACTTCCGAAGGAAAAGACGTCACTGCGGAATATGTTAAAGGTGCCGAAGAAGTTCTCCGTCTCGGAAAAATTTTCGGCGCCAAAAAAGCTCTTCTTAAAGAACGCAGTCCTTCCTGCGGAAGCGGACTCATCCATAACGGAAAATTTGACGGCGGACTTGTTCCCGGTTTTGGAAAAACAGCCGCTCTTCTCCTTGAAAACGGTTTTGAGGTTTACGGTGAATCTGAAATTGAAAAACTTTTATAAAAAAAAACAAAAAAGCTCCTCTTTTGAGGAGCTTTTTTGCTGGTGCCGCCAACGAGACTCGAACTCGTACGCTTTTGTGAGCGAGGGATTTTAAGTCCCTTGTGTCTGCCATTCCACCACGGCGGCTACTGTCCGTAAATTAAATTATACCAAAACCCTTTAATATTTACAAGCCTTTTATTCCAATTTGCAATATCTTGCTTTTTTATAAAAAAACAAATGACAAATATTCCGTTTTATGCTATAATTTATATGTATAAATTTGTCTTATTATAAGAACAAAGGAGGTTTCTTTTAATTTGAAACGTATATTTTCAATATTTCTCGCATTGATGCTCGTAATCACTGCTATTCCCTTCCTCGGGGTTGAAGCAAAAGCTTTCGGACTTGATGAAGTGGGCGTATTTTCCATAACCTATAAACCGGGCAAAGGTTCCGGCGATGAGGAAACTTTTGATTATGATGACGGCGAAGCTGTTCTTAAATCCGCAAAATCTCTCGGTTTTGAACGCGATGGCTACACCTTTGACGGATGGAAAATCGGATCCAAAATTTATGATGCCGGCGATACTTTTAAAAGCGATGGCGGCGAACATTCCGCTGTTGCACAGTGGAAAAAAGACAGTTCCGGAAGTTCTTCCTCCGGTTCCGGAGAAACTTATACTGTAACTTATTATCCCGGCGCTGCAGAAGGCAAAAGCAAAACCAAAACTTATGATTTTGATGAAAACTTTGCTCTTATCGACTGCCCCTTCGAATATGAAAACTATGTATTCGACGGCTGGGAATATGACGGCGAAGTTTATGACGCAGGAACCGGTATAAAGGCACCCAACCGCGACCTTTCCTTTACTGCAACCTGGAGAAGCGCAGGAATCGAAATCACCGACGGAAGCTCCTCTTCCAGCAGTTCTTCCTCCAGCTCCAGTTCTTCCAGTTCTTCCAGCAGCTCCTCCAGCAGCTCTGCTCCCGCTTCCAGCTCTTCTTCCAGCAGCCAGCCCAAACCCAGCTCCAGCTCCAGTGTTCCCGAAAGTTCCTCCGAACCGGAATCCTCTTCCAGCAGCTCCTCTGTTCCGGAAGTTTCCGAACCCGAAGTTTTTGAACCTATCACCCTTGCTTTCGGTATAAACGGCGATATCCCCGTTACCAAAATCGAATTTACTCTTAACGAAGATATCGGCGAAAATCCCCAGCTTTCCGTTATTCCTCTCGATGGTTACAGCGTAACCGATGATGCAGCAGCAAAATTTATTGCAAACGGCGATGCCCTTGCAGCTTTTGATCTTTCTCTCCTTTCCGATGGTTTTGCTTTCAGCGGCGAAGCTCCCGGCACCGTAACCTATTCTCTTAACGGAACCCAGGCTTCCGCCCCTTCCAACTATGATTCCTATGTTCTCGCAATGGTACATACCGTTGATATCAGCCTTTATGAAGGCGAATATTATATGACCGACGGCGAAAACACATATGCATATAACCCCGAAACCGATTTCAAATCTGCGGTTGCAAATGTAAAACTTGTTGAAGAAGATGAAGTTTACCGCCTTGTTATAACAGATCCTTCCGGTCTTTCTTCCTTCGCATACAAAGCTTCCGAAAACACCATTGTTGAAGTAAAACTTATTCCTTCTCCTTCCGCAGAAACCGCTTCCATCGAAGTTTCTTCCCTTTCTCCTGTTCTTCTTGTTCAGTTTGAAGTAGGTTCCGGAAAATCCTCCGCAGGAATTCCCGTCTGGGTATGGATCGTTATCGCAGCAGTTGTTCTGATTTTTGCAATTCTTGTTGTTCTTTTCCTCATCAGCCGCAAAGGTCAGCAGAGCGATTACTACGAAACCAGAAGCTCCTCTGCAGAATCTTCCTCCTATTCCATAACCGGTTTTGACGACGAAGAATAATCCGATTTTTCTGAAAAATATATTAAAACGCCGTGCTTTTCGCACGGCGTTTTTTTGTGCACATAAAGATTGTTTCTGTTTTCATCTGAAAAACATTTTTAAAATATTTTCATAAAAATCTCTAATAAAAAACCAAAAAAACTGACAAAAATGATACATTTTTTCAAATTTGGTTATTGCAAAAAAAGAGATAAGAATATATAATATGCTTATATATTTAAGAGGCATTCCCGCCAAGGAGGATCACTATGGGAAACAATTCTCTTGAAAAGAAAAATTATTCCGACGCTCTTGCAAGACGTCTTCCCGCCTATTATCGCCACGTCTGCATTATGCTTGCCGAAGGAAAACAGGTTGTTACTTCCGGAGAACTTGCAAAAAGAATCGGCAACACAAGCGCTCAGGTACGCCAGGATTTTTTTACCTGCGGCGGCGTTGAAAACTATCACCCCGATACTCTTAAAGAATGGCTTTCCGGCCTTCTCGGAATTAAGGAAGAACATCATATGGTCGTTGTCGGCGCAGGAAACCTCGGACGCGCTATCATAAGCTTTAAAGATTTCAACAACGACGGATTCTTTATCGATGCGGTTTTTGATAACAATCTTATGTTCGATGGAATCCAGGTCTGCGGAATCCCCGTTCTCAACATGAACTCTTTCGACGAATATCTTGCCGCAAACAGAGTTGACATTGTTGTAATCACAACTCCCGCAAACGTTGCGGAAGAAATTCTTGAAAAATCCATCAAAGGCGGAGTTAAAGGCGTCTGGAACTTTGCTCCGGTCGATCTTCGTTCCAACGATAAAATCGAGGTCCAGAACGTACATCTCAGCGACAGCCTTCTCACCCTTTCTTTCCGTATCAACGAAAAAGAAAACTTCTGATATTTCATAATAAAAAACAAAAGCCGTTTCCAAAAAGGAAACGGCTTTTTTAAATTATTCTTTTTGTTCCGCCGGAACTGCCTTTGTTTCCGGAAGGGTTATAGTAACTTTATAAAGATCCCCATCAAGAGCAAGTTCAAAGCTTCCTCCGCAAAGTTCCGTAAGGGATTTGGCAATTGAAAGTCCAAGTCCGTTTCCTTCGCTGTTTCTGGAAGCATCGCCGCGAACAAAGCGTTCCATAAGAGCCTCCGCAGTCATATTGAGCGGTTCTTTGGAAATGTTTCTTATTGTCAAAACGGCGTTTTCCTCCGCTGTGAGGCTGAAATAAGCCCTTGTTTCCGGTTGGGCATATTTGATTATATTCTGTATAAGATTGTCAAAAACGCGCCAGAGGAGCCTTCCGTCAGTGTTTACAAACACATCTTCCTCCGGAAGATTTATAATCGGAGAAATTTTTGCCGCCTCAAGTTTTTCGGAAAATTCTCCGACGGATTGGTTTATAAGCTCCCCAATGTTGACAATTTCCATGTTGACCAAAACTGCTCCGCTGGAAGCTTTTGAAGCTTCCACAAGGTCTTCTGTAAGCTTTTTGAGCTTTGCGCTCTGGCGGTCGATAACTTCGATATATTCAAGGGCGTTTTCGTTTTCTATGTTCTCTTTTTTGAGAAGATCCACATAGGAAACGATTGAAGTAAGGGGCGTTTTAAGATCGTGGCTTACGTTTGTGATAAGTTCGGTTTTAAAACGTTCGCTCTTCATTCTGTCATCAACGGCTTTTGACATTCCGTTTGCGGCGCAGTTGAGATTATATGCGTGCATCCGGAGCATCGGCCAGAGTTCCTTGCTGTTTATGCGGTATTCAAAATCTCCGTTTGCAATTGCTTCACCGCCGCGTTTTATCTTTTTAAGCTGAGAAGCAAACCAGATTGCAGCGCAGACCGCAGCAACGGTTATAAAAATTGCAAGCAGAAGGAAAATTGCTCCGTCATGAACGGTAAAAGTAAAAGCACCGATGAAGAAAACCAGAATGCTGTAACCAAAAACTCCGAGAGCGAATTTCCAGCCGATTCCGATGTTGCTCATAAGCCAGCGAAAGAATTTTGCAAGGATATGGAAGCATTGCCAGATGAACGTGTGGTACCACCATTTTTTCGTTTTAAAATGCGCCGCCGAACTCATTACAACAACAAGAGTGATTGCTGTAAGCCCTGCGAAGCAAACACCGAAGGAGATATATTTATAAATATCATCATATGTCCAGCGTATATTGCTTATAACTTCAACAAGAGCTGCAATTCCTATTACGGAAAGCAAAAGCGTTATGTCGTAATCCACGGAATTAAGTCCGCGGAAATCCAAAACTCCTTCGTTGTCATAACCGGAAGAGGAAATGAGATAGAGACAAAGCAGAGCATTTATTATGAAGAAACAGATTCCGTAATATAAAAAGTTCTCTTCATTTTCAGAAATAAATTTATATTTTATATATTCAGAATATCCGGAAGCGTTGGGGTCCATTGGAAATTTAATAAAGCCTTCCATGGTATATTCCGCAACGGTTTTTCCTTCTTCAGTAACTTCAGTTGCAGGGAAACCCTTTATCATAAGGATATATCCCCTTGAACCGCTTTCTTCCGGAGAATGTATATCCTCTCTTCCGATAATTCCTATCTTAAGGGTTGAAACGATTTCTTTTCCGTTTTTGTCATAAATTTTGTAGGCGAAGTTTTTTTCGTCAAAGCGATATTCACTTTTTAAAAGACCGGAAATATCGTTCCAATAAATATATTCGTTTATGTCTGCAAGCTTGTTGTTAACAAAGCTTTTCGCGTAGCTTGTCTGTTCAAATTCCGGGGTCTTTCCCGAAATATAGAATCCTTCGTCATAAGCTTCTGCCGCGAACCAGCAGCAACCTATGAGAAGCGGAGTTATGATGCAGACCATTACAAAGGAAAGCATTTTTAAAAACAAACTTCCGCTGAGTTTTTTCATTTTCCACCCTCCAGTTTATATCCTTTTCCCCAGACAACTTTAAGATAGCGTGGGTTTGCCGGATCTATTTCGATTTTTTCTCTTAAATGGCGGATATGCACAGCAATGGTTCCTTCTGCTCCAAGGGGATCGCTGCTCCAGACAGCGGAATAGATTTCCTTCGAGGAAAAAACTTTTCCCGGATTTTTAATGAAAAGTTTCATAATTTCATATTCCGTCGGGGTGAGCGAAAGCGCTTCGCCGTTAAGGAAAACCGTTTTTCCGTTGTCGTCAAGTTCAAGTCCTCCAACTGTTACGGTATTCTCTTTCCTTTCCATTCCGCCGAAATATGCGTAGCGGCGAAGCTGCGCCTTGACTCTTGCAATAACTTCCAGGGGATTAAACGGCTTTGTTATGTAATCGTCCGCACCTGCCGTAAGTCCCAGAATTTTATCCGTATCCTCGCTTTTGGTGGTAAGAAAAATTACCGGCGCATTACAGCTTTCGCGAAGTTTCACCGTTGCGGAAACGCCGTCCATTTTCGGCATCATTATATCCATTAAAATCAGGTGGATTTCCTCTGAAGAAGCAATCGAAAGCGCTTCTTCTCCGTTTTCCGCTTCAAAAATTTTATAGCCTTCGCCGGAAAGATATATTTTAAGGGCGTTTCTGATATCCCTTTCGTCGTCACAAATCAGCAAATTATACATTTCCTCGCCTCCAACTATATAATACCAGTTTATTTGTTAAGAAAACAGTATTGAAATTATTAAGATTTTCTTAAGATTTATAAAAAAAGCGGCGGAATTTCTTCCGCCGCTTTTTCAGAATTCATAATCAAGTTCGCCTATCGGTATAACCGGTTTGGGCGGAACGGAAAATTCGTTCAGCTGTTTTTCCATAATA
This sequence comes from Oscillospiraceae bacterium, assembly GCA_045638185.1. Taxonomy (GTDB): domain Bacteria; phylum Bacillota; class Clostridia; order Oscillospirales; family Ruminococcaceae; genus UMGS1668. Next base: position 20,624 of record JAZUAX010000098.1, read on the forward strand.
ACAATGCTGTGCCATTTTCCGAATTTATATCCGCAGTTTTTGCGGAAACCGTTTTGTTTGAAACCGTATTTTTCGTGCATCTTGATTGAAGCTTCGTTATCATCGTTTATGAGCACATAACAGATACAAAAATTCTGTTTTTGGAGAATATCAAGGATCTTTTCATAAAGAGCCGTTCCGATTCCTCTTCCCCTTGCGTTTTCGGAAAGATAGACCGAAGTTTCAACGGTCCATTGATAAGCCGCTCTGGTATATTCGGGACCGCCGTAGGCATAACCGAGGATCTCGTCGTTTTCCTCATAAACTATCCAGGGATATTTTTTCTGAATTTCCGAAATCCTTCCGGAAAAATCTTCAATGGAAGGAACGTCATATTCGAAAGTTATTGCGGTTTTTTCAATATAGGGCGCATAGATTTTAAGAATAGCTTCGGCGTCCTTTTCTGTTGCAAAACGAATTTTTCCGGTCATTTTTTCTCCTTTTTAAGCTGGATGATTCTTACAATAAATTGAATTAAGGTAAACGGAAGGAGCAAAAGCAAAATGGTTCTTCCCACTGCAGAAAGAGGAACGATCATGAAAAGGCTTCCGAAAAGTTTAAGTGCTCCCGAAAAAATAATCGTGCTTCCGATTACGATTGCAGCTTTGAATTTATTTAGCGGCAAACAGGTTGAAAGAAGCATCATAAGGCTCGCCGCTCCGGTATAAACGGTGCATATCGTCGAAACCTCGTCTATGCTGAGGTTTGCTCCGGCACTTCCGCTTATTATGAGCACCGCCATTATTCCCAGGAAAACCGTTGCCGCACCGAGAATTGCTCTTTTGAGCACCGTTTTCATAAATTCCTTCGGAACCCTATTGAAGTTGGGTTCAAGAGCAAGGAGAACTCCCGGAATTCCGGAAGCAACCGCTCCGATAAGGGTCATCTGAATTGGAGCAAAAGGATAAGCAAAGGGCACGAACAAAAGCGTTGCCGTGAGAGCAAAGGTATACATGGTTTTCATAAGGAAAATCGAAGCCGCCCTCTGGATATTGTTGATAACTCTTCTTCCTTCGAGCACAACTTCCGGCATTGCGGAAAAATCAGAATCCAAAAGAACAAGCTGGGCGGCGTGGCTTGCTGCCTGAGCTCCGCTTGCCATTGCAACGGAACAATCCGCATCCTTGAGCGCAAGGACATCGTTGACTCCGTCACCGGTCATGGCAACCGTATGTCCCGCGCTCTGGAGAGCTTTTATTATAACGCGCTTCTGCTCCGGGTTTACTCTTCCGAAAACAACGGTTTTTTCCGCCATTTCAGAAAGTTCCTCATCCGAAAGGACAGATGCATCTGCAAAATTTTCCGCACCGATAACGCCCGCTTTTTTAGCAATTGCGGAAACTGCCGCCGGATTATCACCGCTTATAACTTTTATTGCAACGTCGTTTTTCCGGAAATATTCAAAAGTTTCCGCGACGTTCGAGCGAATTTCGTCTTCAATCAGTATAAATCCAAGCGGTTTTTCCGCTTTGTATAATTTTCCATCAAACTTTCCGCGGCAAAGGGCAAGAACACGGGTTCCGTCTCCGGAATATTCCGCCGCTTTTTCCACGGTTTCAGGAAAATTTCCTCCGGTAACAAATTCCGGCGCACCAAGCATAAAACAGCCTTCCTCCCCGAAATCCGCCGCAACATATTTGAGCGCCGAGGAAAAAGGAAGATAATTCAGCGCCGTTTTTTCAATGGGGTTGCGGCCTCCGAAAGCTTCGACAATTGCTCTTGCCGTAGCGTTATCCGCCGGAACAGCGGAATAAATTTCCGCAGCAAGGGCACCGATATCTTCGCCTTCAAAGCTGACAGTACCTTTGACTTTCATATTCCCGCTGGTTATGGTACCCGTTTTATCAAGGCAAAGAACATCCGCCCTTGCAAGGGATTCCAGAGAATATAGCTGCTGAGTAAGGGTTCTCTTTTGGGCAAGGCGGACAACGCCAACCGCAAAACTCATGCTTGTGAGCAGATAAAGCCCGTCCGGAATCATTCCCACCATTGCCGCAACCGTCGGAATCATGGAATCGATATAGGAAAGTTCCTGGGAAATATAATGGTTATAAAATGTGAGCACGCCCATTGGAACAATAAAAGCCGTTACGGTTTTTATGATGTTCGTCATGGTCGATTTGAGCACAGATTTTGCGGTTTTGAGATTTTTTGCCTCGGCAGTAAGGCGTTCCGCATAGCTTTCTGCTCCAACGGCTGTTAAAATAACCGCCGCTTCTCCGCTTATCACAAAGCTTCCGGAGAAGACCTTTTCTCCCTCTGTTTTCAAAACAGCATCGCTTTCGCCGGTGATAAGGCTTTCGTTAAGTCTTGCCTCTCCGGCGAGCACCTTTCCGTCCGCGGTTATCTGGTCGCCTGCGCCGATGAGCACCACATCTCCGAGAACAAGTTCCTGATATGGCAAAACAACCTCTTTCCCGTCGCGAATCGCCCTTGCAGTCGGTGCTGTGAGCACCGAAAGACTGTCAACGGTTTTCTTCGCCCGAAGCTCCTGAACGGTTCCTATCAGGAAGTTCGATATAACAATGCCCAAAAAAAGCATGTTGCGGTAGCTGCCCGTGGTGATAACAAGCGCCGCAAGCACAACATTAAGCATGTTATAGAAGGTAAAGAGGTTTGAAAAAATTATCTGTTTTACGCTTTTTGAAGCGGAGGAAGCCGAAACGTTCGCCTTGCCTTCTTTTGCAAGGCGAACCGCTTCTTCGCTTGAAAGAGACGGCCAGCTTTGGTCGATTTTCAAGATATCACTGCCTTTTTATTTTTACGCAAGGTTAAGCTTTCCGAGAAGCTTATGGATGCGTTTATAAACGAGATAAGTAACTGCGCCGTTTATTCCCGCTTTGGTAAGGTTAAAAAGAAGGATAAAAGGCATAGGGCTTTTTACCATTCCTTTTGCTGCTTCCATTTCCATTCCTGCCATTGCGTTGAGGTAAACGGGAGTAAAAGCAAGGTTTGCGGGATACATAACCGCAGTCATTGCGACAACGCCGCAAAGAATTGCGATAAGAGCGCCTTTTTTGGTTTTGTTGCGTTTATAGATGGTTCCCGCAACAAGAGTGAATGCACTTGTTGCAACGATATGCATAACGATTCCGTAAACTCCGCTCTGCGCAGAAACGGTGAATCCCTGAATTGCGGAAACGATCACAGTAAGAATAACACCCCAGACCGGTCCGAAAAGGAAAGTTCCGATAAGGATCGGAATATCTGCCGGGTCATATTCAAGGAAAGAAACAGCCGGGAAAATCGGGAAATGGATAAAGGAAACGAGAACGATCGAGCAGGCTGCCAAAACGCCGAGAGTTGTGAGTTTTCTTGTGTTCATGTTTTTCATAATAATACCCCTTCTTTTTTAAGATAGTGTGAACAGTTTCTTAAAAGAAAGGCAAAATCGCAAAAAGAAAAACCCCATGCTATTATGCACGGGGTTTGTTTTCTTTACGCAGTTTCGCCATCCGGACTTAATGCGAAAATTTCGCAAACACCGTCGGTACGGGATTCTTACGCGTTCTGCCTTTTTAAGGCTCTCGGACTTGTCGGCGCAAAGCCGCTTCACCGCCGGTAGGGATTCTCACCCTGCCCCGAAACTATTTAGTTTTATCAATAAACGCAAAGCGCCTATTAACTTTGTTTTTCGGAAGAATTATTCTTCGTCTTCTTCCTCTTCGTCCATGTCGAATTCGAGATG
>JAZUAX010000099.1:0-2670 GCA_045638185.1 Oscillospiraceae bacterium
ATTCTCCACCTATGCAACCTGGTGGATCCGTCAGGCAATTACCAGAGCAATTGCCGACCAGGCAAGAACCATCCGTATCCCTGTTCACATGGTAGAAACCATCAACAAAGTTAAAAAAGTAAGCTCCCAGCTTCTCCACCAGAACGGCCATGAACCCACCGCCGAAGAAATCGCTGCAGAGCTTGATATGCCCACCGATAAAGTCCGCGAAATCATGAGAGTTGCCCAGGAACCGGTTTCTCTCGAAACTCCTATCGGTGAGGAAGAGGACAGCCATCTCGGCGATTTCATTCCCGATGACGATGCTCCGGCACCGGCAGATGCAGCTTCCCACACTCTTCTTAAAGAACAGCTTGCAGACGTTCTTAAAACCCTTACCCCCAGAGAAGAAAAAGTTCTCCGCCTCCGTTTCGGTCTTGATGACGGACGCCCCAGAACTCTTGAGGAAGTTGGTAAGGAATTCAACGTAACCCGTGAACGTATCCGTCAGATCGAAGCAAAAGCTCTCCGCAAGCTCCGCCATCCCAGCCGCAGCAAAAAGCTCAAAGACTTCATCGACTGATAAACAGAAGATCTCCTACGGGGAGCGTTTTGAAATTATGACATAAAATCTTCCAGAAGAGATTCCAGTTCGCTTTGTGAGGAAACAGTTATTCCTTCAGAAAGCCTATCCTGGTCTTCCGGCGGAAGATTTCGCACGAAAAAATCATATACTATATTCGGATAGGGGCTTTTGCCCACAAAAAGAGCAAGCTTTCCTTCGAAAACGCCGAGGACAACTTTTTCCGGTTCCGGCGCTTCGGAAACGGAAACTTCTTTCGGAAGCGGTTTTTCCTCCGGCAGAAGAAAATCTTCCAGAGCGAAAAAACCTGCTGTTATTGTTCCCGCAAGCAGCAAAGCGGCAATTGCCGCGGCAAAACTGTGTTCCATATATTCAAAACCCCTTTCCGGATTTATTCCAATCTGTATTTTTAACAGGTTGTTCACCAAATAATCATTTGGTGAGGTATAATATGTAATAAAGGCTTCTCCTGAGGGAGAAGCTGTCACCTAAGGTGACTGATGAGGTGTGCGACGCTAAACAGCCGTTAAGATATTTGATTTCTTTAAGCATGAACACCTCATCCATCATTTGCCTCGCAAATTCCACCTTCCCCTCGATGGGAGGCTGAAATTCTCCATAAAAAGGAGGACAGATAAATGCAATTTAAAAAGAAGAATGATCAGCCGAAGGAAATTCCGCTTTGGCTTAAAATTGTCAAAGGTTTTTTCCGCTTTCTCGGAAGAGCGCTTGTAACCGTTCTTTCCGTTATCATTATAAGCGGCTGCATCATAGGCTGTGTACTCGCAACTGTAATTCTGGGAATGGTTGATGACGCGGAAGTTGTTGACCTTGACCAGCTTGAACTGAGCTACACAACAATTATTTATACAAAGGATTCCGAAACCGGCGTTTACGTTGAAGATACCAAGCTTTACGGCGAAAACGGAAAGCTTATCTGGGCGGATTATGAACAGTTCCCGGATTATCTTATCGATACCGTTGTTGCGGCGGAGGACAAGCGTTTCTGGCAGCACCAGGGTGTTGACTTTGCCCGAACCATTCAGGCAACTCTCAGCTTCCTTACCGGCGGCGACAGCGGCGGCGGTTCCACCATTACCCAGCAGCTCATCAAAAACGTTACCGGCGCGGACGAAGTCCGAATTGACCGTAAAGTCAAAGAGATTTTCAACGCCCTTGCTCTTGAAAAACAATATTCCAAACAGCAGATCCTCGAAGCATATCTCAACGTAATTGCTCTCGGCTACAACACCAAAGGCGTTCAGGCTGCGGCAAATATGTATTACGACAAGGATATTTCCGAGCTTACTCTTCCGGAATGCGCGGGACTTATTGCAATTACCAATAACCCCAGTATTTTTGAGCCTTTCGGCCACCCGGAAAACAACAAAGGCCGCCGTGAATATATCTACAGCGAAATGCTTGAGGTCGGCTATATAAACAGAGCCGAATACGACACCCTCAAGGAAGTTGATATCGTAACTTCAAAAGGTCAGGTAACCGGAAAGCCCTCCGGCAAATATACCTCCTGGTTCATCGATTACATCATTGATGACGTTATTGATGACCTTATGGACGAATACGGCTGGGATTACAGCACCGCTCAGTATAATCTTTACAACGGCGGTTACAGAATTTACGCTACCGTTGATAACAGAATCCAGAAAATCGTCGAGGACTATTACGAAAATCCCGACGGTTTCCCGAAAGTCCGCAACGAAGTTCAGCCGGATTCCGCTTTTGTAATCCTTAACTATGAAGGCGAAGTTGTTGCAATAGTTGGCGGAAAAGGCGAAAAAACCGGTTCCCGCCTTTTCAACATTGCGGCACACGGCAAAAGACATATCGGTTCAACAATCAAACCGATCTCTTCCTATGCGCTTGCCATTGAAAACGACCTTATCACTTTCTCCACCGTTCTTACGGACGAACCGATTTATAAAGAGGGAGAAACTGTTGGCAGCACCACTTTCAAAGCCGACTGGCCGGTAAACTATTTTGCGGGATATATGGGCGATATCGATGTCAGAACGGCGGTTGCCCGCTCCATCAACACGATCCCCGTAAAACTTGTTGAAAGACTTACCCCGAGAACGGTTTTCGATTTC
>JAZUAX010000100.1:0-4896 GCA_045638185.1 Oscillospiraceae bacterium
GTTGCGAAAAAACTTTTCCCGGAATATGCTGAGGAACAGTTCCTTATGATGTACGGAATGCTTACCGGAACCGCCAGCACCGGCACCATTCTTCTCCGCGAAATTGACGGAGACTTTGAAACCCCGGCGGCGGACAACATGGTTTATCAAAACTTCCCGGCAATTGTTTTCGGTTTCCCGATGATGCTTCTTGCAACTCTTGCTCCGCAGAAACTGATGCTTACCATGGTTATTCTTGTTCTGTTCTTCGCGGTTATGAATCTTATTCTTTTCAGAGATTTTATTTTTAAATTCAAAAAGAAAAAGACCAATGTTTAATAGAAAGAGCCGTGCTCAAATTTGAGCACGTCTCTTTCTATTTGCATCCGTTGCATCCACCGCAGTTTTTACAATAGGCGACGAGAATAACGCCTTTTCCCTCGGTGTCGGTGATTTCGTGCTGAAGGGAGTTGAGCCTGTCAAGCTGTTCGCGGTCAAGGTTTGCCGGCTTTCCGGGTTGGAACAAAAAATCATCTCCTTCTATAATGTATATATAGTATTACAATATATAAAAGAAATATTACGGAATGATATACGGACAAAAACGCACCAACGTGAATGTTTTAGAACAAATGTTCGATTTTTTAGCGTAAATCTATTGATTTTAATTTGATTATATATTATACTATTAAACAGAAATGAAGCCGATTGGATATTATGATGAATGGAGGATTTTTAAGTTATGGCAGACAGAAAAGAAGCACTTGAAACAGCAATTAAACAACTTGAAAAACAGTACGGAAAAGGAACCGTTATGAAACTTGGCCAGGCGCCTGCACTTAACGTGGAAGCAATTTCCACAGGTTCCATCTCTCTTGACAGCGCTCTCGGAATCGGCGGTGTTCCCCGCGGCAGAATTGTCGAGATTTACGGACCGGAAAGTTCCGGTAAAACAACTGTAGCCCTCCATATCATAGCATCCGCACAGAAAGCAGGCGGCGAAGCTGCGTTTATCGACGTTGAACACGCCCTTGACCCTGTTTACGCAAAAGCTCTTGGCGTTGATATTGATTCTCTTCTTGTTTCCCAGCCGGATACCGGAGAACAGGCTCTTGAAATCACCGAAGCACTTGTTCGTTCCGGCGCAATCGACGTAATCGTTGTGGACTCTGTTGCAGCAATGGTTCCGAAGGCGGAAATCGAAGGTCTTATGGGCGATACTCATGTTGGTCTTCAGGCAAGACTTATGTCCCAGGCACTCCGCAAACTTACCGGTGTTATCAGCAAAACCAACTGTGTTGCTGTTTTCATCAACCAGCTTCGTGAAAAAGTAGGCGTTATGTACGGAAACCCGGAAGTTACTCCCGGCGGGCGTGCACTTAAATTGTATTCTTGCGTTCGTCTTGATGTCCGCAAACAGGAACAGATAAAACAGGGCAGCGATGTTATCGGTAACCACACCAAAGTCAAAGTTGTCAAAAACAAAGTTGCTCCTCCTTTCCGTGAAGCAGAATTTGATATCATGTACGGACAGGGAATCAGCAAGGAAAGCGAACTTCTCGATATTGCGGTCAAACTTGATATTGTGGATAAATCCGGTGCATGGTTCTCTTATAACGGCGAAAGGCTTGGACAGGGACGCGACAATGTAAAAGAACTTCTCCGTTCCAACACCGCTCTTTGCGAGGACATCGAAGCAAAAGTCCGTGCAAATATGGATAAACTTTCCGATCTTTCCAAACCTGCAAAAAAATCCAAGATTCTGAGTGTTGCCCCCACCGGCATTGATATTGAAGCAGATGTGGACGACGAAGAATAAACCGAAAACAAAGCTTACAACCGAACAGACCAAAGAAAAAGCCCTGAACTTGTTAGAGTACAGGGCTCATTCGCGTTTGGAGCTTTTTGATAAGCTTAAGATTTTTGCGGAAAGAGAAACGGTGAACGAGGTCCTTGATATGCTCGAGGAAGGCGGACTTATCGATGACGAAGCCTATGCGTATCAGTATGCCCATGATCTTATGGAAATGAAGCTTCTCGGTCCTTCGCGTCTTTCAATGGAACTTAAACGAAAAGGCATTGATGAGGAAGTTGCGGAGCAGGCAATTTTTGCAGCGGAGGAGGAAATCGGCTCCGCAGAGGAAAGATTGGAGCGGATTATTGAGCTTCGCTATAAAAATCAGCTTACCGATGAAAAAAATTCCAAAAAAGTTATAAATTCGCTCTTCCGTCTTGGCTACGGATATGATATGATAAAAGATGCGATATATAAAGTAAAGGAAGAAATTGCAGATGAACTGTATGGAAACGAATAAAACCGTAAGAATAGGAATGATTGCACTTGGCTGTAACAAAAACCAGGTGGATGCGGAGCTTATGCTCGGTGCCCTTGAAAAAGAGGGTTTTGAAATTGTAGAAAACGCCGCAGACTGCGACGTTGTTATAGTCAATACCTGCGGTTTTATTGAAAGCGCAAAACGCGAATCCATTGAAAATATTCTTGAATGCTGTCAGCTCAAAGAAAAGGGCTATGTAAAACTTGTTGTTGTAACCGGCTGCCTTGCAGAACGTTACCGCGAGGAAATGGCAGAACTTATTCCCGAGGCAGATGTTATTCTCGGAATCGGTGCAAACGATGAAATCGCCGCTTCCATCCGTCAGGCTCTTGAAGGACAGAAAGTCCGCAAGTTCTATGCTCCGGAGAACCTTGAGATGGAAGGCAAACGAATCCTTGTTAACTATCCTTATTATGCATATATCAGAATTGCGGACGGCTGCGACAACCGTTGTTCCTATTGCGCAATTCCGGCTATTCGCGGACGCTACCGTTCCAGACCGATGGAAAGCATTGTTGAGGAATGCAAGGCTTTTGCTGCAAAAGGCGTTGAGGAATTCATTATTATCGCTCAGGATACCACCAGATATGGCGAAGATATTTACGGAAAACGCATGCTTCCGGAACTTCTCCGTGAAATCTGTAAAATCGACGGTATCAGATGGATCAGAATCCTTTATGCATATCCGGAAAGAGTTACCGAAGAACTCCTTGACGTAATAGCTTCCGAAGATAAAATTGTAAAATATCTTGATATTCCGCTTCAGCATTGCAGTAAAAAAGTTCTTAAAGCAATGCACAGAAAACAGAGCACTCCTGCCGAACTTATCGCAATGGTAAAAAATCTCCGTGAGAAAGTTCCGGGAATAACTCTCCGCACCACTCTTCTCACCGGTTTCCCCGGCGAAAGCGACAGCGATTTTGAAGCACTTTGCAAATTTGTAAAGCAGGCAAAATTTGACAGGCTCGGTTGCTTTGCATATTCCAGAGAAGAAGGTACCAGATCCTACGATATGCCGAATCAGCTTGATGAGGAAACAAAGCAGCGCCGTGCGGAAGTTATAATGGAAATTCAGACGGCTGTTTCTGCTGCAATTCTTAAAAAGAAAGTGGGAACGCTTGTGGATGTTGTTGTTGAAGGATATGACAACAAAAACAAAGTATTCCGCGGCAGAAGTTCTCAGGATGCACCGGAAATTGACGGAATCGTTTATTTTACAAGCCCGGAAAAACATTGCATCGGAGATTTTGTAAAAGTTAGAATTGTAAAATCTTCTGAATATGATCTTCTTGGTGAACTTGCAGAATAAAAGAAGGAGGGGTGTCCTTTGAACCTTCCAAACGTCCTTACTGTATTAAGGATATTTATGATACCTTTTTTTGTGGGAGCTTTTCTTTCTGCAGGAATAAGTGATTGGTTTGCGCTTGCAATTTTTGCTCTTGCGGCAATAACGGATGCGCTTGACGGATATATTGCAAGGAAACAGAACCTCATTACTGATTTTGGAAAACTTATGGATCCTCTTGCGGATAAACTTATGGTAATGACTGCGTTTATCTGTTTTACTGCAGCAGGAATTCTTCATCCTATCATAACTGTTTTTGTAATGGCGAGAGAATTCTTTGTTACCGGTATGCGCAGTATAGCAACTTCCAAAGGAAAGGTTATTGCGGCCGATATCTGGGGAAAGGCCAAAACCGTTTCGCAGGATACGGCAATTATAATAATTCTTTTGAAAAGATCAATGGGATCTGCAGATGATAGCTTTTTCGGAATATTGGCTTTGGTTTCAATTGCAGTTATGACGATGCTTACTGTGGTTTCCGTAGTAAATTATTGTATTAAAAATAAAGAATTATTTAAAGGATAATTTATAATTATAAAAATAAAATAATAAATATAGCTCTTGGGAACGAAAGAAGATTTTGATTCTCAAGGGCTTTTTTGTTAAGAAAAAGTGGAAAATTAGGGCAGTTTGTTGAAAACAGGCACCAAAAACTGGACATTTCAACCAAATGTTGAATGTTATTCACAGAACACACGGAGGCGATGTAGTTTTGAAAAAAAGTTTAAAAAAACTGTTGACATATGCGTTGCAGAATGATATACTAATCAAGCTGACCCGCGAGAGAGCGGTAAGCAAAAAGCAAAGGACCTTGAAAATTGAACAACAAGAAAGAAACAAGAATTAAACCCTTGTATTCATTTGAGTAAATTCCAAAAGTAATAGCAAGTCAGTGAGACTTGAAGCTTAGGAAACAAAGACTTTGAAATGTTTAAGCCTTAAGGGGCTTGGATATATAACATTATCAAAGAGTTTGATCCTGGCTCAGGACGAACGCTGGCGGCGCGCCTAACACATGCAAGTCGAACGAGTGGCGTTCCTTCGGGAACAAAGCTAGTGGCGGACGGGTGAGTAACACGTGAGGAACCTGCCTTTCAGAGTGGGATACCGTTTGGAAACGAACGTTAATACCGCATAACGTACAATTGTCGCATGGCAGCTGTACCAAAGATTTATCGCTGAGAGATGGCCTCGCGTCTGATTAGATAGTTGGTGAGGTAACGGCCCACCAAGTCT
>JAZUAX010000101.1:0-8887 GCA_045638185.1 Oscillospiraceae bacterium
CTATGATCAAAACCGTTGATTACATCGAATCCCAGATTCGTAAAATCAACCCCGACGAAGGCACTGCAGATGCATTTGTTGCAGAAGCAAAAGTTGCAATCGAAAAACTCCGCGCAATCATGAAAGACGGCGGAATCATCAGATAATTTATAGCGTAAAGATAAAAGCACCGGTCATCCGACCGGTGCTTTTTTGTTATTAAAGAATAAGACAGATAAGCCCGCTGCAGCCTTCGTTGATAATACGGCTGATAGTTTCCTGAAGCTTCAGCCTTGCCTCCTGGGGCATTCTGCCAAGCTTTGTATGGAGCCCTTCATTAACAAGTTCATGGAGGGATTTTCCGAAAATGTTTGATTCCCAGATTTTTGCCGGATCTTCCTCGAATTCATCAAGAAGATAACGAACAAGATCTTCGCTTTGCTTTTCGCTTCCGACAATCGGAGCAACTTCCGTTGTGATATCCGCTCTCATCATATGTATGGAAGGAGCAGATGCGCGGAGTTTTACTCCATATTTCCCTCCCTGGCGAACAATTTCCGGTTCTTCGAGAGTAAGTTCCTCAATTGTCGGCATGACGATTCCGTAACCTACTGCTTCAACCTGATCAAGAGCACCCCGGATACGGTCATATTTCCGCTTGATTTCCGCAAGCTCCCGCATGCATGGCATAAGTCCGCTTTCGCCGTTTATTTCAAGACCCGTTTCTTCGCTGAGGATCTTGTAGAAAAGTTCCGGATTGATAACAACAGTAACATCTGCTCTTCCCGTTCCAAAATCGATATTTTTAACCGATGCATCTTTTACTTGTTCACAGTCGGAAATCACCGGAATAATACTTTTTACATCGGAAATTTTTGAAACGTTTTTTGCGGCGGAAACAACCGGTTCCACAACGGCTTTCCGAAGCCAGTGTTCTTTATCGAGAGAAACAAGCCATTTTGGCATATCCACTGCAATCTCCCGAACCGGAAAAGTTCCCAGAACTCCCGAAAGGATTTTCCGGATATCGTTTTCTGACATTTTAAGGCAGTTCAGGGCAATTACCGGAACGCCGTATTCCTGTTCCATTTCCAAAACAAAGTCCTTTGCCAAGGCGGATTCCGGCTCTGAAGAGTTAAGTATAACAGCAAAGGGTTTATCCATTGCTTTAAGTTCCTCGATCACCCTTTGTTCCGCCTCGTGATATTCTTCTCTCGGAATATCACTTATAGAACCATCGGAAGTTACCACAAGACCAATGGTGGAATGTTCGGTTATAACCTTATCTGTGCCAAGTTCCGCCGCCATATTAAAAGGAATTTCCTCATCAAACCAGGGGGTAAGAACCATTCTTGGCGCGTTGTTTTCAAAATATCCTATTGAAGAAGGAACGATATATCCCACACAATCAATAAGTCTTACCCGGAAATTGGCCTCATCATCAAGTCTGATTTCTGCGGCTTCCTCCGGAACAAATTTCGGCTCCGTTGTCATAATGGTTTTTCCTGCCGCAGATTGGGGGAGTTCATCAATCGCTCTTTCTCTTTTATAATCATTTTCTATATTTGGAATAACAAGAGTTTCCATAAATTTTTTGATAAATGTGCTTTTTCCCGTTCTCACAGGACCAACAACACCAATGTATATATCCCCGTTTGTTCTTGCGGCAATATCGCGGTAAACGCTTGCTTCTTTCATAAAATTACCCTTCCTCGCTTCTTTATTATGTCATACGATTTCTATGAAAAATTTTTAAAAAATAGAACGCTTTTGAATAATGTTCTTCTTTTCGTTAAAAATAAAAGCAAAACGAAAAGGAGGTTTTTTATTTATGGAAGCTAACAGACACATCGGATGTAATGTAAACAACTGCGCATATCACTGCAAGGATTGCAACTGCTGCAGCCTTGACCATATTGAGGTTGGCAGCCACGAAACCAACCCCACCAAAGCAGAATGCACCGACTGCCGCTCTTTTAAATACAGAGGCTGATTTTGCCGCTCTTCGGCGGCTTTACATATCATTTTTCAAAAATCCGTTTTGCAAAGGAAATATCCGATTTCGTAATACAGCAAAAAATCCTGAGAAAAATATAATAAATAAAAAGCATTACGAGCACCGCGAGCACAAGCCCCGGTGCTTTGTTTGTATGAATAAAATTTTTGAGCACAGCATTCGAAGCTAACGTGCTCAGAATTACTGCGGCGGTTGGAAAAACGACCCAGCGGAACACATTTACTTTAAAACCTGTTACCGAAACCAGCCTTGATGCGGAAAGAACCATGTTGAACACTTCGCTTATTACTATTGTGGTAAGATATCCTGCTGTTCCCAGAAGAGGAACAATGGTGTAAACAAGAAAAACACACATCGCTGTATCGTAAACGTTATATCTCACCACTGCGACCTGTTCTCCAAGGCCTTTTAAAATTCCATCCACAGCTGAATCCAGATACATAACCGTTACAATCGGCGCCAAAGCCTTTATTGCAGCACCGGCGGACTGTTCATTATAAAGCAGAACCGCAAAATCCTCCGCCTTCCAGATGAGCACCGCCGCAACTCCAATTGAAAATATAAGAGTCATCCGGAAAACATATTCCATAACTTTTTCGATTTTCCCGGTGTTCCCGAGGGTTTTATATTCCGTTATCTCGGGTACAAGAAGATTTGAAAAACCGAGAAGAAACGCACAAGGAAACATGAGCACCGGAAGAACCATTCCGCCTACTATCCCGTATTCGGAAAGTGCCGTTTCATTGGTCATCCCGCTTTTCATAAGTGAAACCGGAACAAGCAGATGCTTTACTGTGCTCAAAGCAGAACGCAGAACCGCGGAAGCACCTACCGGAAGCGCAATCTCTATTATGCGCTTCCAGATCAAAAAAGATTCAACTTTTTCTCCGACAGAAAAAGGGTGGCGTTTTCTGTCCGTTTTATAAAGTATATAATGGAGCAGAAAAGCCAGTGCTTCCGAAACCGTACTTCCTGCGGCAACGAGAATGCAGGCTTCGCCTAAATCATCCGGTTTCATAATTGCAAAAACCGCAACGGTGAACGCCATTTGGGAAAGCTGTTCGAAAATCTGGGCAGCAGAGGAAGGAAAAACTCTTGTTACGGCCGTGAAATATCCTCCGAAAGCCGCCGAAACTCCCACGAAAGGAAGTGAAAACGCAAGTATTCTGAAAGGTTTTGCCGCCCGGATATCTCCCACCATTGAAACCGCAGCAAAATTACTTAACAGAAGCAAAGCCATTCCGCCGAGAACTCCAAAAAACAGACTGTATAAAAGAGTTTTTTTCATAGCAGATGAGGCCGCAAAACCGTTTTTCCTTGCATTTTCTTCCGCAACAAGCCGTGTTGCCGCAAGCCCGGAACCGGAACAGGCAAAAGTCACCGCAAAGCGGTATACCGCCATCATAAGCGAAAAAAGTCCCATTCCGGTGCTTCCAAGGTTGCGGGTAAGCCATGCGTTATAAGCTACGCCAACCATTCCCAAAGAGAGTGACGTTGCGGTCAAAATTCCCGCGTTCACCGCAAAATTCCGAAGTTTTGACAAACCCGCCACCTCCCTTTCGGAATTTATATGCGGCAGAAAACAAAAAAAGACCTTCCGTTCCGGAAGGTCTTTTTAATATTGTAATATTTCTTATTTGAGGTATTCGCCGATTTCGTTTGCTGCAAGGATTGCTGCGTAAACATCTTCGGGGGTAACTTCAAAAGGCATATTGCCAACAGTATCTCCGGGTGCGCAAACAGTTTCTGCAACTGCCATGATTTCTTCGGGTTTGATTTCGGTAACGTCGAGATCTGCAAGGGTGGTGGGGAGGCCAACTTCCTGGCAGAGGGTTACAACTTCTTCAATTTCTTCTTTGGAAGCATTTTCAAGAACAAGCTGAACAAGAACACCGAAAGCAACTTTTTCACCGTGATAGAATTTGTGGGTTGCTTCGATAGCGGTAAGGCCGTTGTGAACTGCATGTGCAGCTGCAAGACCGCCGGATTCAAAACCGATACCGGAAAGGTAGGTGTTTGCTTCGATGATGTTTTCAACAGCTTTGGTGCAAACTTTGTTCTGTACTGCGAGATATGCAGCTACGCCGTCTTCGAGAAGAGTTTCATAGCAGAGTTTTGCAAGAGCAAGAGCGGTTTTGGTGGGTTTGCCGCCAACGCAGTTGCTTGCCTGGCTCTGTGCGCAGGCTCTTGCTTCAAAATAGGTTGCAAGAGCATCGCCGATGCCTGCTGCAAGAAGTCTTGCGGGAGCTTTGGAAACGATATCGGTATCAACAAGAACGATGTTGGGGTTGCTGGGAAGGAAAAGATATTTTTCAAAAACGCCTTCGTCGGTGTAAATTACGGAAAGTGCAGAGCAGGGAGCATCGGTGGAAGCGATGGTAGGAACGATTACAACGGGATGTCCGGTGTAATAACCTACTGCTTTTGCGGTATCGTGGGTTTTGCCGCCGCCGATACCAACAACTACGTCGCCGCCTTTTTCTTTAAGGACTTCGATAACGCGGTTGATTTCGGTCATGGAGCATTCGCCGCCAAATTCAACAACTTCAAATTTTCTGTCGCCCATGCCTGCTTCGATAGAAGGCATAACGATAGGTTTAACGAATTTGTCAACAAGGATGAACATGGTTTCGCCGATTGCGCCGGCATGTTTTGCAAGGTTTGCAAGTTCGCCTCTGCCCTGGATATATCTGGTAGGGCTTCCGATAATTTTTGCCATAAAAATTTCTCCTTTAATTAAAATAGTTTTCTTTATAGTTATATCATTCCGTTAATTTTTTGTCAATTATAATTTAATATTTAATTGAATTTATCTATTATCAGTAATAAATTTGCTTTTTTATACAAAAAGTTTTATTATTCGCATAAAATTTTAACGAAGGGCTCTACAACTATGCGACAATTTTGCACCAACAAGAACGATTGTTCGATTTTTTTGTCGAAACCTATTGATTTTTAAAATTTGAGTGATATAATAAAGTCACAAAGCAAGAACAGATGTTCGATTTTATCGAACATACCCCATAGATAATCTTGGAAAGGACGTAGTAAAATGGAAAGAACATATGTTTTAAACTTCATCTTCAAAGTTATGGCAGCAGCAGGAATCATCTCCGTTCTCGGAATTGCAGGCGCAAGCGATTTTGGTAATATCACCAATGCGGAACTTTTTGTTTACGGCGGAATTTCCTTCCTCATGGCTTCTTTCGGAATTTGGGGAGCAATAAATTGCACCAGAGCAATAGAAGCTATGAAACGCCGCGAAAAACGTGAAAGAGCACATCGCGTTGCCGCAATATATACTGCAAAAGCAGCATAAAAATTTGTTATCCCCAAAATTTCCTCATACACCAAACCGAAAAAACGGGCTGAGTTTTTTTCTCCGCCCGTTTTTTCCTTCTTGACAAAGGCTTTTGTTCCCGTTATAATAAATCTGTTATAGTTATATATTACAAGTAAGCTTTGATGGGAATAATCAGAAAACCTGCAAAACAGAGAGCCTTTTGTCCGCTGAAAGAAAGGTTTGCAAACAGTTTCTGAAGGCCGCCCCGGAGCTTCCGGAAGAGATTTCGGCGGTTGCCTTCCGTTAAAAAGGTTTTCAAGAGGCCGCTTTGCGGCAATTTGGGTGGTACCACGGAGTTTGTCTTCGTCCCAACGTCATTTTTATGGCAGGGATGGAGGCTTTTTTTATTTTCTGCGGTTTTTACCATTAAAAACGTTACTTAATTGAAAGGAATGATAT
Source organism: Oscillospiraceae bacterium (assembly GCA_045638185.1). Classification (GTDB taxonomy): domain Bacteria; phylum Bacillota; class Clostridia; order Oscillospirales; family Ruminococcaceae; genus UMGS1668. The sequence continues at coordinate 5,739 of JAZUAX010000101.1, forward strand.
AAACATGGAATGGATGGGCGTAAATGACATCCGCGAAAGCTTCCTCAGCTTTTTTGAAAGCAAAGGTCACAAAAGACTTCCCAGCTTTCCCCTTCTCCCCAAAGATGATAAGAGCCTTCTTCTCATCAACTCCGGTATGGCACCGATGAAAAAATGGTTCCTTGGCCAGGAAGAACCCCCTTGCCACAGAGTAACCACCTGCCAGAAATGCATCCGTACCCCCGATATCGACAACGTCGGTAAAGACGACCGTCACGGAACTTATTTTGAAATGCTCGGTAACTTCTCCTTCGGAAACTACTTCAAAAAAGAAGTTATTCCGTGGGCTTGGGAATATTTCACCGAAGTTATCAAACTTCCGAAAGAAAAACTCTATGTCACCGTTTATCAGGACGACGATGAGGCTTATGACATCTGGCACAACGTAATCGGCCTTTCCGAAGACCGTATTTTCCGTTTTGGAAAAGAGGATAACTTCTGGGAAATCGGTTCCGGCCCCTGCGGACCCTGTTCCGAAATTTATTTCGACCGCGGTGTTGAACACGGCTGCGGACATCCTGACTGCACCGTTGGCTGCGATTGCGACCGTTTCATCGAAGGATGGAACCTTGTTTTCTCTCAGTTCGACTCCGACGGCGAAGGAAACTATGAACGCATGGAACATCCGAACATCGATACCGGTATGGGCCTTGAAAGACTTGCATGCGTAATGCAGGGCGTTGACAACCTCTTCGAAGTTGATACTGTTCAGAACATCATGAAAAAAATCGGCGAGATCGCAGGCATCAAATATCATGATGACCCCGTTAAAGACGTTTCTCTCCGAGTAATCACCGACCACGTTCGTTCCACCACCTTCATCATCAGCGACGGCGTTATGCCCGCAAACGAAGGCCGCGGATACGTTCTTAAACGCCTTCTCAGAAGAGCTGCACGTCACGGCAGACTCCTGGGAATCAATGAACCCTTCATCTACAAAGTAGTTGATACCGTTATCGAAGAAAACCGCGTTGCTTATCCCGAACTTGCTGAGCACGCAGACTATATCAAAAAAGTTATCCTTTCCGAAGAAGAAAGATTCTGCCGCACCATTGACCAGGGCTTCGAACTCCTCAACGATTACGTTGCAAAACTCGAAGAATCCGGCGAAACCGTTCTTCCCGGCGATGTAGCTTTCAAACTTTACGATACTTATGGCTTCCCGCTTGACCTTACTCAGGACATCCTCGAAGATAAAAACATCACCGTTGACGTTGAAGGCTTCACTGTTCTTATGAACGACCAGAAAAAACGTGCACGTGATGCAAGAGCTTCCGCAAACGGCGTTTCCTGGGTTGAAGACAGCCTTGCAGCTATCGGCGACGTTAAAACCAAATTCGTTGGCTACAACAGAATGGATTCCGCTTCCGAAGTTATCGCTATCCTCAAAGACGGTGAACTTGTTTCCGAACTTTCCGAAGGCGATGAAGCAGTTATCATTCTCGACACCACTCCTTTCTATGCAGAAATGGGCGGTCAGGTAGGCGACAGAGGTACCATCACTTCCGGTCCTTCCATCTTCAACGTAACCGATTGTAAAAAATCTCCCACCGGCGGCCAGACCATGCATATCGGCGTAATGGGTTCCGGCCATATCAAAGTCGGCGACAACGTACGCGCAAGACTTACCGAATCCATCCGCAACGCAACCCAGCGTAACCACACCGCTTGCCACCTTCTCCAGAAAGCTCTCCGCGAAGTTCTCGGCGATCATGTACATCAGGCAGGTTCCTATGTTGATGAAAACCGCTGCCGTTTCGACTTCAGCCATTTCTCTGCAATGACCGCAGAAGAAATTGCAGAAACCGAAAAAGTTGTTAACGAAATGGTTCTTTCTTCCCTTGACGTTGACATCAACGAAATGCCTATTGCTGAAGCAAAACAGATGGGCGCAATGGCTCTCTTCGGTGAAAAATACGGCGATACTGTTCGCGTTGTTAACGTTTCCGGACGTTCCATCGAATTCTGCGGTGGTACCCATGTTACCAACACCAGCAAAATCGGCCTTTTCAAAATCATCAGCGAATCTTCCGTTGCAGCAGGCGTAAGACGTATTGAAGCAGTAACCGGTACCGGTGTTCTTGATTACATTGAACAGATGAATGGAACTCTCGGCGAAACCGCTTCCAACCTCAAAGTTAACGGCGTTGGCGAAGTTGCTCAGAAATCCGCAGCTGTTATGGCTGAACTCAAAGCAAAAGACAAAGAGATCGAAGAACTCAATAACAAACTTGCTCAGATGAGAGTTGAAAGCCTTATCTCTTCTGCAAAAGAGATCTGCGGACTTAAATTCATCTGCACCAAGTTCGAAGGAATCAGCCCCGCAAGCCTCAGAATCATGGGCGACCACATCAAATTCACTGCACAGGACGCAATTGCACTTCTTGCTTCCGTTAACGAAGAAAAAGTAAGTGTTCTCGTAGTTTGCGGTATCAACGCTCTTAAAGAAGGCGCACACGCAGGTAAAATCGTCAAAGAAATCTCTGCAATGGCAGGTGGTTCCGGCGGCGGCAGACCCGACAGCGCAATGGGCGGTGCTAACCCCGAAATGATCGATGAAGCTCTTGCTTCCGCAGCTGAAATCGTTGAAACTCTTCTCATCAATAAATAATTAAACCGTAAGGGCGGATAATATCCGCCCGTTCGGATATCTTAGAAAGGAGCGTTATCTTTATGGAAAACTGCCTTTTCTGTAAAATTGCCGCAGGAATTATTCCCAGCAGCAAAGTTTATGAAGACGAAAAAGTCCTCGCCTTCAACGACATCGACCCCCAGGCTCCCACTCATTTTCTTGTGATTCCGAAGGAACACATCACCGGCGCAGGCGAGATCAATGAAGAAAACAGCGGCATTGTCGCATATATCTTCGAAGTTATCGCAAAAATTGCAAAGGAACAAGGAATTGAAAGCTACCGCGTTGTTACCAACTACGGTGAAGATGCGGGACAAACTGTTCCCCACCTTCATTTCCATGTTCTTGCCGGAAGAAACCTTGGCTGGCCTCCGGGCTGATTTTCAGGTTTAAAAACCTACGGTTTTTATTTTAAAAGGGGGGGTTTTTTTTTTTGTGGGAAATCTTGCAAAAAAATGGCAATTGGGCAGGATAAAAA
>JAZUAX010000102.1:0-4992 GCA_045638185.1 Oscillospiraceae bacterium
GCGTAAGCCATAATAACCCCACAAGTTACAGCTTCGAGGACGATGACATTCTCCTCAAAGAACCGGTTGCCAAAGAAGAATTCCAGTTCCTTGGATGGTATGAAGGTGATACCCTTGTTACCGAAATCGTTAAAGGTACACAAAAAGACTTTAACCTTGTTGCAAAATGGGCACACGGCGGCTTCTTCACCATTGAACACACCGGCAATGAAGAAATCGAAAATGCAGTCAACAGAATCTTCACCATAAAGAGAACTATTCCCGAAGGCGCTGTTGCAACAACCAACCCGCAGACTGTTTACTACCGTACCCTTAACTACACCGCATACGGCAGCACCGTTGACGTTGAACAGGGCTCTCAGCATGACGATTACCACTTCCTCCATGTCGGCGGACCGGAAGTATTCCTCGTATTCGGACAGAACGATACCGAGATGACCTTCAAAGTCAAGGAATGGGGCAACGATACCGCAGGTCACGTGGCAGCAGGTTTCCGTACCACATATGCTGACGGCCGTTCCTATTTCGTTGAAATCTACGACATAGTCGATACTGTCGGCGGATGCGAAGGTACCACCGAAAAAGAGAACGAGAGAATCCAGATGTTCCTCGATGACCTTCCCGGCGGCGAAGGATTTGTAGGTTCCTCCCTCTTTGAATGGAAGAGCAAAACCCTTCTCAGCGGTGAAAAAACCATTACCGACGACGGTTACAGCAGCAACCCGGAATATACTGTATATCCCGACCTTCCCAGAGGTAAATACCTTGATAAATATATCGAGGAAGTTTCCTGGGGTGCATATCTGACCTTCGTTATGGATGTAAGAGAAGTTGACGAAGGTTGGCAGCATTCCAGAATCTGGTCTGTAGACAATGACAATTATTCCAAGGTTGGCGAATATAAATTCGAAATCAAACACAACAAGCTGGAAACCAGCTGGCAGACAATGCATCTTCCTTCCGACTGGGGCGATCAGGCAAATAACATCGAATTTGCAGAAGTATCCAACAGCTGGAGTTTGCTTGGATTCAACGATAATCCCCGCAAAGGTTTTGTTATAACCGGTAAGATCGACCCTTCTTTGGGTTATAACATTGACTTCGATGCCTCCGGTACTGGCGGCGATGACTGGAAGATAAGAAATCTTCAGGCACAGTATCGTTATTGTCCTCCGACCGAAATCAATCAGCTCGGTATTGCACCTCTTGCACACGGTACTTATAAAGCAGGCGACGTACTTTATATCACTGTAATGTACAGCGACGTAGTCCACACAGTTAAAGGAACTTACCTTGATGATATCGAAGGACTTCCTCTTGAAATCAACGGTCTTGTAAACAGCACCGTTGAGGATTATGGCAGCTACATTGAAATGTATGTCGGAACTAACACTCTCGTATACGAAGTCAGAGTTACCGAAGATTTCGAAATCACTCCCGATATGAATAACACCCTGGTTAATACAAAAGCTGTTGCAGGTTCTGTTTATAACATTGCGGGACTTGAAGGCAAATAATCTCCGATTTAAAAAAGGCGCCTTTTAAAGGCGCCTTTTTTGTGATATAATAAACCTATGAAAAAGATTATCTTTATAATACTAATACTATTATTTATAACAGCCTGCAGGGCTGAAGATCCAAATATTGAACCAACCGTTTCCGAAGAGCCGAAAGAGGTCAGAATCGCGGTGATTGATACGGGCTTTTCGCCGAAGGCAATCCCGGCGGAAAATACCCTTCCCGGAAAAAACTATCTCTATCCGGAACTTTCCACCGATGATACCTATGGCCACGGAACAGCGATCGCATCTATTATTCTGCGCCATTCGCCAAAGGCGCTTCTGGTGCCCCTTATAAGCAACGTTTTCGAGGATAACAGAATCCGCCAGGTGGATAACGATGTGTTTGCACAGATGATCAGGGACGCCGTGGATATCTATGATTGCGATATCATCAATATAAGCGCCGGACTCATTCTTGATAAGGAAGAGGTTCGCGATGCTTGCGCCTATGCAGAGGAAAAAGGCGTTCTTGTGGTTGCATCCGTCGGAAATGATTATGACGTTAACGGAAAAGTGATGTATTATCCCGCCGGATATGAAACCGTTCTTGCGGTAGGTGCTCTTAACAAAGACGGAACGGAAATCGCCTCTTTTTCACAACGAGGTGAATGGGTTGACGTTTTTGCGGTCGGTGAAGACGTTACTATCGGAACATTGAGCGGAAGTACAAGAACAAGCAGTGGAAGTTCCTATTCCGCCGCAAAAGTTGCCGCCATTGCGGCAAATATTCTTTCCGATAATCCGGATATCGGAATTGAACAGCTTCGTGAACTGACAATTATTGAAGCCGAAAAAAATGAATGAATTTTTATAAAAAATGCTCCTCGAAAAATGAGGAGTATTTTTTATGTTGTTTTCGCCAAAAGCACCTTTCGGTGCAGCCCTTGCAGGGACACGAAAACGTGTTTGCCCGGCGGAAAACTATACTGCAACTATGTAATTGTAAGCCTGTAACCCCCTGTCAACGGAGGTATCCAAATGAAAAAAGCAACTTTAAACTTAGCAACCACAGCGACGAACGGAAACCACTCTATCGCGCCGAGTGTGAAGAATGCGGAAAATGAATCACCTTTTCCAAAGCTGATATAACTCACGTCGCCTATGGCTGCGTTATGGTAAATTGCCCAAGGTGATTTGTATAATGTAAAAACACCCCCAACCTATTACGTTAACCCGCTCCCGAAAAGGGAGCTTTTTTATTGCAAAAATTTATTAAAACGGAAGAATCTCTTATGAAAAACACGAATTATAAACCCGCAAAATCCCCTTTTATCCCCTATCACCGCCCTTATCAGCGACAGATGTTTGCACCGCACCATTACAGTCACGGCGGTTCAAGCCACTATTAAAGGCCACTTTAAAAAGATGGCTTATTTATGGGCAGTGGAAAAACATCCGCCATGATTAACGAAATGCGTTTTCATTCAAAAGGAAGATTTATATATGCAACTCCATCGCTGAAAGAAATCGATAGGATAACAGCGGCGTGTCCAGAGCTTTCTTTCTGTGCACCTTCTGCCGAACAATTCGGAAATAAGAGCATAAGTTTTGAGAATTTATTGAAGCAAAAACAAAACATCTGCACAACGCATAAACTGTTTTTCACTCAGGATAAAAGCATCAGTGAGCATTATAACAGCTATTCCTTTGTAATTGATGAAGTGCCTAATATGTTGGTGCAAAAAATCGAACTTGATAAGCTGGAAAACATCAAGTCAGACGGAGTGATTACTACCGTCTCGGAACTTTTCTCTCTTTGGTTCAGCCTCAAAAGGGGCATTCGTGATTCGACCGAAAGAACATATTCATACGCTTTTGAGCATTGTATAAAGCCCACTCTCGGTTCACAGTTAATCCAAAAGCTTTCTTTTTCCGATGTAAAAAGAGCTTATCTTTTGCTATACGAGGAACACGGAAAAGCCGTCGCAACAATAAAGGGCGTAAACCAGGTATTAATGCAAATTCTTGATTTTGCTGTTGATGACGGTATTATCCGTAAAAACCCAGCCGCAAAAGCGTTCTCAGATTTCAAACGGGAAATGAATCTTACAACAAAGAAAAAGCTCGCCATGACGCAGGACGAGCAAAGATGTTTTTTAGAATTTATTTCAAATCATACCTGCTATAAAAAATGGGCAAATTTAATGTTCATTCTCAACGGAACCGGAATGAGAATAGGCGAAGCTTTAGCCCTTCAGTGGGAAGACCTGGATTTTGAAAACAACACCATCAATATCGATAAAATGATCGTTTACATTAGAAAAAATGGCAGCACGCTGTTGTCAATGCATCCCACAAAAACTCAAACAAGTACGCGCCAGATACCGATGTCTCCCATTGTCGCGGCTTCTTTCAAGGACGAAAAACAGTATCAGCTTGAAAACAAGCTGCGCTGTTTAAGTTCGGTTGACGGTTATAACAATTTTATATTTATTTCTCAAAACGGAAAGCCCCGAATCAACATTGACGTTGACGCCGTAATAAGAAGAATGGTTGCCAGCTATAACAAAAATATTCTGGCAAATTCTGAAACCCCAGTATTTTTACCGCACATCACTTGCCATACCTTCAGGCACAATTTTGCAACAAGGTTATTTGAAAGCGGAATTGATGCAAAAATAATTCAAAGTTATCTCGGACACTCTGATATATCAACAACGATGAATACATATACCGACTTTTTCCCCGAGGTAAAAAGCAAAAATATCGTATTAATAGACCGTTTTTTGATGTCGGATTTTACGCCAAAACTTACGCCAATTGAAACATAAACTATGCCGACTTATGCCGATTTATGCCGGATTTTAAGAAATCATCGAAAACAAAAAACGGCCCAAACACGCAGAAAACCGCATGCTTAAGCCATTATTTCAATATCGTAAAAATCGTTATGTACTATCTAATATATATTATACTACAAATTAAACAGAAAAAAAAGACTCCCTTGCCAAATGACAAGGGAGTTTTTTCGCAAATAACAAATTAGCGGACCTGTTTGACCTTTGCAGCTTTACCAACTCTATCACGGAGATAGTAGAGTTTAGCTCTTCTGACACGACCATGACGAACAAGTTCAACTTTTTCGATCATCGGGCTGTGGATCGGGAAAACTCTTTCGATACCGCAGCCGTGTGCTACACGACGAACAGTGAAAGATTCGGAGATGCCGCCATGCTGTTTAGCAATAACTGCACCTTCAAAAATCTGGGTTCTGTAGTGGTCTCCCTCTTTGATTTTGCAATATACCTTAACGGTATCACCGATTGCAACTTCGGGTTTGTCAGCTCTCAGGCAGTCCTGGGAAATAAGTTTAAGTGCATCCATTTCAAATATCCTCCTTGTTATTTTTCAGACATTCATACTCAATGGACACCATTGACAGAGGACTGTCCGCCCGACATATTTTTTGTCGTTCATGTCGCCGGGAATG
>JAZUAX010000103.1:0-5392 GCA_045638185.1 Oscillospiraceae bacterium
TAAGATATCCCGATGCAGAGTTCTATTGCTTTACTTTGCTGCCCCAAAGAAATCTTTCTGCTGCCAACCAGGCACTTCTGGAAGAGTTCAACGCTTCGATAGAAGATATTGCGGAACATTTCGGTGCAACTGTTGTTGACCTTTATAACGACAGCGGAATTAAGGCCGACGAAAACTTTGCACATTATGTGGCGGATAGTTCTCTCCATCCGGGTCCTTACGGAATGGATGCCCTTACCGGATGCTTTACTTCTGCGCTTTATGAAAACAGCAGATACAGCAGCGGAAAAGTTTATGGTATTACATATAATCTTGAAGACGTAATCATAAACGAAGGCACTGCTTATGCCATTGCGGAAGGCAGAAAATTTGAATGCGGTCTTAAATATCCTTCCGGATACGAAGTAACCGTTTCTGTAAAAATGGGCGGAAAAGACGTTACCGCAGAAGTTTACAAAGACGGAAAAATCGCAATTTCTTCCGTAACCGGCGACGTTGAAATTTCCGCAAAAGCAAAAATGCCGGAAAAAGAACCGGAAAATTACCGCTTTGAATTCAACGGAACGGACCTTATCAACACCACCAAAAACGGATTTGATGCAAACGCTCTTACAAGGATTGCAGGTTCTGTCGCAAACGGAGTTCATTCAAAATCCCGCTTCGGACTGAAAAAAGAAATAGTTCTTTATCACAACAGACCCTGGACAGTTGAATGGGAATCCGAAGGAGGCTGGACAAACAGCGGAAACGGTGCAGTATTTTTCTCTATGACGGAATCCACCGAAACGGACGGCAACCTTTATGTTTACAGAAGACATAACAGCGATTTTATCGCAATGGGTACCCGCTCCGGAGGAAAATACCATAACTACGGCGTTAAGCTTGGCGAAAACGGCATTGACGGAACGATTCCGCACATTTACCGCCTTGAAAACAGAATAAAATCCAACGGAACGAACATGGTTTATCTTTTCGTTGACGGAAAAGAAGTCGGCGCATTGACACACTATTGGGTTGGCGGAGTTGATCAGAATCAAGAATCTGACTGGATAAACGGCAAGGATTTTGTTTTTAGATACATGGGAGCAACTTCGTCCCATACAATCGATAATTGTTCCATAGATTATATTGAAATCGTTGAATGTGAACATATCTATGGAAACGGTATCTGCACTGCTTGTGGTGAAGCACAGCCCGGCCCTGTCATCACCCAGCAGCCCGTTGATGGCGAAGCCAAGATGGGCGAGCGTTACATGGTGGAAGTCAAGGCCGAGGGTGAAGGACTTAAATATCAGTGGTACTTCCGTAACGCCGGAACCTCTCAGTGGTATAAGTCCTCTGTTACCGATAACACCTATGATGACGTAATGACCAAAGCAAGAGCAAACCGAGAGGTATATTGCATAATCACCGATGCCAACGGCAATACCGTCACCACCAACATTGTAAAGCTGAACGTTGCTCCTTCCGAAAAGCTTGAGATAGTGACTCAGCCTTCCGATTGCGAAGCTATGATGGGCGAATTTTTCTGCGTTACTGTCGAAGCAAAGGGCGATGGTCTTTCCTACCGATGGTATTACCGCAACGCCGGTTCCGATAAATGGTATGCTTCCGGCGTTCGTGACAATACCTATGACGACGTTATGACCAACGCCAGAGCAGGCAGAGAAGTTTACTGCATCATAACCGACGCTTTCGGAAATTCCGTCACCTCCGATACAGTTAAACTTATCTGTATTCCCGAAAAACTGGAAATCATTTCCCAGCCCGAAAATGCGGAAGCAGCTTTTGATGAAATGTTCTGCGTCACCGTTGAAGCCAAAGGCGAAGGACTTAAATATCAGTGGTATTTCCGCAACGCCGGCTCTGCACAATGGTATAAATCCTCCGTTAACGACAACACATATGATGACGTTATGACCAACTCAAGAGCAGGCAGAGAGGTTTATTGTGTAATTACCGACAAGCATGGCAATTCTGTGACTACTGATATTGCAAAATTGATCCGTGTACCTGCAAAACTGGAAATCATTACACAGCCTGCGGACGCAGCTGCGGCTTTTGATGAAATGTTCTGCGCCAAAGTTGAAGCCAAAGGTGAAGGACTTAAATATCAGTGGTATTACCGCAACGCGGGTTCTCAAAAATGGTTTGTTTCCGGAGTTCGCGACAATACCTATGACGATATCATGACAAAATCCAGAAACGGAAGAGAAATTTACTGTATCATCACCGATGCTTATGGAAATACCGTTACTTCCGATATCGTAAGGCTGATTGCGGTTCCGAAAACGGAACTTAAACTTTTGAAACAGACCTATGAAAGCGCTGTTATTGGCGAAAGATACTGTGTTACCACAGAGGCGCAGGGCGAAGGACTTAAATATCAGTGGTATTTCCGCAATGCCGGTTCTGCCCAATGGTATAAATCCTCCGTTACAGACAACACCTATGATGACGTTATGACTAAAGCAAGAGCAAACCGAGAGGTCTATTGCGTAATCACCGATGTATGGGGCAATACTGTTACAACCGAAACAGTGACGCTTATCTGCACCGATGTTCCTAAGGGAATTGAAATGAACTGATCCCATAACAAAAGCCCACCGTGGAGCAATCTCCGGTGGGCTCATTTTCGAGCACCACTCTTCTTGCTAGTCTAACCTTGCTCGTGCTCAAAATCAAATAGCACAAAACTCCCGGTGCTCACCGATGGTGAATCACCGGCACCATAACAACCACGAAAAAGTGGGTAAATGAAAACGGGTAATCTTGCGAAAAAGATTGCCCGTTTTTTGCTTTGATATATACAGTCAGAAACACCTGCCTATTTTCGATAATCGGCCTGAAGCCCAGTCACACCTCATCGGCGCTCAAGAATAAATGGTAGAAAATGGAAGATACCCGGTGATTCTGAGCCACCGGCACCACAAGAACCACGGGAAAGTGGATAAATGAAAACGGATAGCTATGAGAAAAATGGCTATCCGTTTTTTTGTTGCGAATTTATATGTTTTTTTGAGGGAAAATGGGTGGAAATTCGTGCGGGTTAGGGACGGTGTGAGGTTGTAAAGATTTTTTATAAAATGTGTTGCTTTTTCACAATAATCCAAAACCTTTTCTTGGTTTTATGTTGACTATAACAGAATATGGTTCTAATATATAATTTATAAGAACTACGCTGAAAAGAGGTCCGTAAAATGAAAAAGGTAGTTTCGCTGATAATGAGTTTTATTATGGTTGCAATGCTGTTTCCGCTTAATGTTTGGGCATTGGAATTAGAAGAAGTAAAACACGACACCGTCGAAGAAAATGGTATCACAGATAATGATCAAACCGGAGAAGCTGTGCTCGAAGAACTTGAGCAAACGGCGAAATTGTTGCTGGCTTCCTCCGATGAGGTTAAATATGGACCGGACGAAGCTGTTTTAATAAGCCTTTTAAATGAAAGATCATTTGTTGTGGATACATTTACAAAGGACTATATTACAAGTGAAAACCCTAATTTGGGTTATTATAGGGACTATCTTTACACTGGTATACTTGAACACTATACTGATCCGGAAAATGCATTATATGCATACATGGTTGGATTGTGGAATACATTGCATCATAAAGGAGAAGTTTTAACAGAAATTCCAAAAGAATTTATAGAGTTTTTTTCTTCGGATGAAGAAATGAGTAATTTTTTAGAGGGTGTTGAAGTAAAAAGATATGAGCAATTAATAAGTAAAATATTAAGTTCTGAATATACTTCTGATGCAGGTTATTCCACAAGTGAAGAGCAGGCAAACATGCAATATTTTAGAGAATTGTTCACAAGTTACAGCAAAATCAATTCTTTTTTGAAAGAACATTCTGATAACCTTGGAGATATTGTGGATTTATCAGATGCAGCTGTTATGCATTATTTTGAATTATTGCCTATGTATTTAGATGACATTTGTAGTTATCTTGGTTTTGTTACAAGTGAGGTTGAAAATTCAGGAATAACTCTTGATAATGATAAACTCAAAAACATAAATGATCTTTATGAAGCTACATATATTGCAAGTTATGGCGAAGATAACGCCGATTTCAATAAGTGGAGAAATTCTTTTGAGTTAAACAATTTTTTCTCTAACATAGATGACGCGCTTAGTGCTGCAAAAGTAATTACTGAGACCTCGACAGCTTTTCTCAACCAAATGCTTCTTTTTGAATCTACATTGATGCAAAGAGATATGCTAATTGATGTCTTTGATCGTTCACTAAAATATGGTGATGAGGCATATAAAGAAACGGTAGAAGAGTATATCGAAATGATGTCAGACTATGATGACCCGGAAAAGGTTATTCAAAATGCTCTACTAAAAACTGCAAAAGATTTAATTGAAAAAGAAGCAGGAAAGTTCATTGTAAAAAATATAAAAGGAACAGTATCTGATTATTTAACAAATAAAGTTGCGGTTTCAGGAATGATGTCGGTAACCGGTTCTTCGGTATCGGTATCACTTGGTATTGAAAATATATTGATAGCAGAAAAAATAATTGAAATTGGCGTAGATTCATGTATTGGCCTTACGGACGTAGCTGAAAAAACTTATGAGCTTCTTTTCATTGATACGATGATAAAAAACTTTGCACAGCAATATCATGATGATGTGGAAAACTATGAAACAGCTGTTGCCAATAGAGCTTCTTTAAATGTAAGAAACAGCCTTGCAAAAAAAGCAATCGACGATCTTACTATTTTGAAAAAAATCCAGCTTCGTGCAAATGAAATTGCATATAAAATGACTCTTGATATAGCCGATAAAACTCTTTTTGGCAAAATAGAAGGCTGGATTATGGGAGAGAGTGCTTCTGTTGGCATAGAAGAACAGTATCGTTTAATTAAAAATGCTCTTGTTGACACAATGATAAGCCCTTATAATACCGGAGTTTTTGTTATTGAAGAAGGCGAAACGCTCACAATCTATCCTGCAATCAATGGAAAGGGCGTACGAGGAGTTCTTACAAAGGAAACAGGAGAAAAAATAAACATTGGTGAACTGCATTACAGAATTCTTGAGGGCATTGAAGTCAATGGTACTCTTGAAGTTTATGAAGATTGCAACACGGCTGCTATTATTTCTAATGGGGAAATAAATATTCATAAAAACAGTACACTTTTTTGCATTGGTTTGGAAGGAAATTTTACCCTTGGCGGAAATGGTACGCTTGAAGTTGCAGGAACAACAACAATTGAAAATGAAGCCAGAGTTTATGGAAATCTTATAACTGAGTATCTTGACATTTATTATGCTGATTTTACGGTTGATGGTTACGTTGAAGTAAAACGAAATGTTTTTGTGTACAGTGGGTATCCGACAATTGACGGACATATGCTTATTTATGGAGACATAGAAAC
>JAZUAX010000104.1:0-2270 GCA_045638185.1 Oscillospiraceae bacterium
TTGACGGAGGGATTGTTGCTTTGGAAAGAAAGCATAATAAAATGCTTACGAAAAATGCAAAAATTCTTCGCAACAACATGACAAAAGAAGAAAAATATCTTTGGTATGATTATTTTAGAAAATGTCCGGTAAAGTTTTCAAGACAAAAAGTTCTCGGAAGATATATCGCAGATTTTTATTCCGCGGAAGCAAAACTTGTTATCGAACTTGATGGAGCACAGCATTTTGAAAAAGAAAACCGTATTTATGACGAAAAAAGAACTGATTTTCTTGAACAATACGGTTTTAAAATAATAAGAATACCTAACGGCGAAATAAACACAAATTTTGAGGGAGTATGCAGATATCTTGATGAACAGATTGAACAATCCCTCAGTTAGCTTCGCTGACAGCTCCCTTTAAACAAGGGAGCCATTTCAAAAAGAACGGAGGAACCCGTTTTGGAAGAAAACGAAAACAAAATTCCCGCTCCGGCAATCGAACTTGAAGACGATATGCCCAAGGCAAAACTTATAACGGTAGATATCGAAAAGGAAATGAAAAAATCCTTCCTGGATTATTCCATGTCCGTAATCGTTTCCCGTGCTCTTCCCGATGTACGCGACGGTTTAAAACCGGTACACAGAAGAATTCTTTATACAATGTATGAAAACGGTCTTGAACCGACAAAAGCATATAAAAAATGCGCCGCAACCGTTGGTGACGTTCTCGGTAAATATCACCCCCACGGCGACGCTTCCGTTTATGACGCAATGGTACGTCTTGCACAGGATTTCTCCATGCGCGCACCCCTTGTTGACGGTCACGGAAACTTCGGTTCAATCGACGGCGACCCGCCTGCAGCTTACCGTTATACCGAATCCCGTATGAGCAAAATGGCAACCAAAATGCTCACCGATATCGATAAAGATACCGTTGATTTTATGGGAAACTATGACGACAGCCGAAAAGAACCGGGCGTTGTCCCATCAAAATATCCTAACCTTCTCGTAAACGGTTCCGTAGGTATCGCTGTCGGTATGGCAACAAACATTCCGCCCCATAACCTTCGCGAAACCGTCGAAGCAGCCTGCTGCCTTATCGATAATCCGGAAGCAACCCTTGATGACCTTATGGAACACATCAAAGGACCCGATTTCCCCACCGGCGGTATCATTATGGGCCGTGCAGGAATCCGCGCAGCTTATGCAACCGGACGCGCAAAACTCATCGTTCGTTCCAAAGCCGAAATTCAGGAATGGAAAAACGACCGTTACAGAATCGTTGTAACCGAAATTCCTTATATGGTCAACAAAGCAAGACTTATCGAAAGCATTGCCGACCTTGTTAAAGAAAAAAGAGTTGAAGGAATCTCCGACCTCCGCGATGAATCCGACCGCGAAGGTATGCGCATTGTAATCGAGCTCAAGCGCGACGCAAACGCACAGGTCGTTCTTAACCAGCTCTATACCTATACCCAGCTTCAGGATACCTGCGGCGTAATTATGCTCGCTCTTGTAAACGGCGTTCCGAAAGTTCTTCCCCTTAAAGAAGTTCTCAGGAACTATATCGATTTCCAGCGCGAAGTTATAATCCGCAGAACAAAATTTGAACTTAAAAAACTCCGCGAACGCGAACATATCCTCGAAGGTCTCAAAATCGCCCAGGATAACATCGACGAAGTTATCCATATCATCAGAACCGGTAAGGACGATAACGAAAACCGCCCGAGACTTATGGAACGCTTCGGTCTTTCCGAAATCCAGGCAAACGCAATTCTCCAGATGCGTCTCGGCCGTCTTTCCGCTCTTAACAGAGAAGCAATGGAAAACGAACTTGCCGAAATCCGCACCGAGATCAAACATCTCGAAGAAGTTCTCGGCGATATCCATCTCGTTGATGAAATAATCAAAACCGAAATGCGCGAAATTGCCGAAAAATTCGGCGACGACCGCCGCACCGGAATTGAAACCATCAGCGGCGAAATGGATCTCGAAGACCTTATCCCCGTTGAGGACAGAGTTATCACCCTTACCCATTTCGGTTATATCAAGAGCCAGCCCGTTGAAGCTTATAAAGCACAGCGCCGCGGCGGCAGAGGTATTTCCGGCATGAGCAGAAGGGATGAAGACTATGTCGAAAGCCTCTTCACCGTTTCCACCCATGACTATATCCTCTTCTTCACCGATAAGGGCAAGGTTTTCCGTATCAAAGGATACGAAATTCCCGAAAGCCAGCGCGCAGCAAGAGGCACCAATATCGTCAACGTTCTTCCTCTTGAACAGGATGAA
>JAZUAX010000105.1:0-2888 GCA_045638185.1 Oscillospiraceae bacterium
ACTGAGCTACATCAGCAAAAGTGGCGACCCGGAAGGGGCTCGAACCCTCGACCTCTAGCGTGACAGGCTAGCGTTCTAACCAGCTGAACTACCGGGCCACAATGACCTTGTGGGGTCAACGTTGATTATTATACACGAACATGGGCAAATTGTCAACACTTTTTTTAAAATTTTTTCAAAAAATTTTAAATATTAAAAAAACGGCGTAAACATGCGGTTTGCGCCGTTTTGAATTTATTCGAACATGCCCATCGGGTCATAACCGACCGGAGGATTTTTGATTCTTCCGGTGCAGACATCACCGGAAACACCGGTTATAACAACTTCCTGAACGGTACAGAGAAGAGATTTTACTGCAGGAATAACAACGGGGGTATAGTTCATGGTGTAACCCTGCATCATGCCGTCCTTGATTTCGGATTCGATGAGAACGGATTCGGTAAGGCCGACCTGCTGTTCGAGGAACTTCTGACGAACGGCCTCGGCTCTTTCTGCCATTTTTGCGGCTCTTTCGGTTTTGACCGCATTCGGAATCTGGTCGGGCATATCTGCAGCATCTGTTCCGGTTCTTCTGGAATAGGGGAAAACGTGAACTTTTGCAAAGCCCATTTCTTCGATAAAGCGGCAGGATTCTTCGAAATCATCTTCGGTTTCGCCGGGGAAGCCAACTATAACATCGGTTGTAAGTCCGCCGTTGGGGAAGAATTCACGGATGTTTTTGACAACTTCGCGGTACATATCCGTGTTATATCTTCTCCTCATGCGGTTAAGGGTCCTGTCACAGCCGCTCTGGAGAGAAAGATGGAACTGAGGACAGAAATTGGAAAGTTTTGCAAGGCGATCGACGTCTTCCCGGGAAAGAAGTTCCGGTTCAAGAGAACTGAGACGAACCCTTGGCATGATTTCGCAGGAAAGTTCCACGGCGTTAATAAGAGAAAGGCCAAGATCTCTTCCGTAGAACGGAAGATTGATTCCTGCAAGAACAACTTCGTTATATCCGTGACCGAGAAGGCTTTCCAGCTCGCGTTCGATATCTTTAAGGGGTTTGGAACGCACATGACCTCTTGCCTTGGGAATGATGCAATAGGAACAGCAGTTGTCACAGCCATCCTGGATTTTTACAAAAGCTCTGGTTCGGTCAAGCATTCCGCTGGCCTGCATCGGTTCGAATTCCTCGAATTTTTCGTGGGGAGTTATATGAACGACGCGTTTTCCGTCAAGAGCATCAAAAACGGCAGGAAGGACCTGACTTCTGTCCGCGGAACCGGTTATAACGTCCGCTTCGAGAAGAAGGGAAGCATCGTCAGGGAAAGCCTGGGGATAGCAGCCGGTAAGAGCGATTACCGCATTGGGATTTTTGCGGCGGAAATGACGTACCATCTGGCGGGATTTTTTATCTCCTGTTCCGGTAACGGTGCAGGAGTTTATTACGTAAACGTCTGCAGGGCTTTCACAATCCACAATTTCAAAACCGGCTTTGGAAAAAGCCTGCTCCATGATCTGTGTTTCATATTGGTTAACCTTGCAGCCAAGAGTATAAAAAGCAGCTTTCATTTTTACCTCCATATGAAAAGGTTTTAACTGAGAACAATTATACAATATAAAAAAAGCTTTTACAAGAAGGCGAAAACGCAAAAATTTATGTTAAATATTGTTTAAATAAGAAAAACCTACACCTTATTTTAATGCGTAAACAAGCTGAAAATACAAAATTGTGTATTTATACATTGTTTTCTGTATATTCATTCTGTATCAAAAAAGCCCGTTTTTCCTTTTGAACAGGTAAATATCGGTGAAAAGTTGTGCATAAATGCCAAAATAAACACACAATTGTTGATTACTACAGTCAAATGGTAAAAACGAATAAATATTCACAAAAAGGTGTTGACAATGCATATTTATGCGAGTATAATACAGCCATAGCCAATGATCAATGACTTCAGAAAATTTATTTTTAAATTAGTGAGGTAATCAAAATGAAAAAACTCGTATCCCTTATCCTTGTTGCTTGCATGCTTCTCGCATTCGCCGGCTGCGGCGCTTCTGATGAAAACGTACTTAAAGTTGCAATTTCCCCCGACTTCGCTCCGATGGAATTTGTTGATGCTTCCAAATCCGGCCAGGATTCCTATGTTGGTTTCGACGTAACCCTTGCAAAATATATCGCCGAAGGCCTTGGCAAAGAACTTGAACTTGTTCCCCTCAGCTTCGATGCTTGCCAGGTTGCTGTTCAGGTTGGTTCCGTTGATATGTCCATCTCCGGTTTCTCCTGGACCGAAGAACGTGCAGCAAACTATAACCTTTCCGATTATTACTACGCAGGCGATAACGAAACCGAACAGGTAATTATCACCAGCAAAGCAAACGAAGGCAAATTCCCCACTGCAGCAGATTTCTCCGGACTTAAAGTTGCAGCACAGACTGCTTCTCTCCAGCTTGCACTTTGCCAGGAACAGCTCCCCGCTGACTGCGAAATCGTTGAAGTAGTTGATCTTACCACTGCATTCCTCCAGCTCCAGAGCGGCGAATTCGACGCAATGGCAGTTGCAACCGGCCAAGCAGAAGTTCTTATCGCAAACAACCCCGAAACCGCAGCACTTTCCGGCTTCCAGTTCGAAGTTTCCGCTGAATATGAAGCAAACGTAATCATGCTCCAGAAAGGCGCAGACGAACTTACCGCACAGGTTAACGAACTTCTTGCAGAAGCTTATGACGCAGGTTACTACGGTGTTTGGTATGAAGAAGCACTTGCACTTGCTGAAAGCGCAAACTCTCAGGAAGTAAGCTACGATGACGAAGGTAACATCGCCGGCTGATAAAAATCCCTTACAACTAAAATTTGGCAGGGCGGAAATAATTTCGCCCTGCTTTTGCCGTAATAAATGAAC
>JAZUAX010000106.1:0-1984 GCA_045638185.1 Oscillospiraceae bacterium
GTTTGAAACGTTTTTTTGCGCCGGAATGGGTTTTAAGCTTTGCGTTCATTTTGATTTCCTCCTGATATTTGGTTTGCAAAAAGCAATTTTTAAACGAACTTATTTGCCGGATTTGGAGCTGATGATCATTACCATGCTTCTGCCTTCAAGTTTCGGCATTTTATCAACAGAACCGAATTCTGCAACGCCGTCGGCAAATTTCTGTACCATTTCGGTACCGACTTCAGGGTGAGCCATTTCTCTTCCGCGGAAGCGGACAGAAACTTTAACCTTGTTGCCGTCTTTAAGGAACTTGATTGCCTGTTTGAGCTTGGTATTAAAGTCGTTGGTATCGATGTTGAGGGAAAGACGAATTTCTTTAACTTCGATAACTTTCTGGTTTTTCTTGGCCTCTTTTTCGCGTTTAACCTGTTCGAATTTATATTTGCCGTAATCCATGATTCTGCAAACATGGGGGTTCGCGGTGGGCGCGATTTCAACAAGGTCAAGGTTTTTTTCTGCGGCGATTGCAAGGGCATCTTTAAGAGAAATAATGCCGAGCTGTGCGCCGTCGGAATCGATCACGCGGACTTCTTTTTCGCGGATCTCATCATTGATGAGCAGTTCCTGCTTAGCTATTGTCAAACACCTCCAAAATAATAAAAAAAGTGCGGTAACTTTTTACAAAAGAAGCACCGCACACGAACGAAGAAAATCCAAAGGGCGCATTATACCCCCATCGGTTTTTCTCAAATCTTTGCCGTGCCTGATTCTTTGATCGGACGGCGAGAACTGTTCGTTCTGCTTCTTTGTCCTAAATATTATAACGGCTCAAAAGCCCTTTGTCAATAGAAAAATTCAAATTTTTTTGATATTTATGCGGTTTTCGGACTTTTCAGGGAAAACGGGCAGTTGCTTTCCCCTTTATAATATAATACCTTTAATTAAATCCAGTCCCGCATTTGGAAAAACCGCGAGATTCACCGCCGCGGAGATAAGTTTTGCCGTTCTCCGGACGAGAATATCGATATCGTTGGGCGAAACGAAATCCGAAGCCGAAATCCGGGTCACTGTCGGGCTTCCGATTGCCACAACGGGAACACCGAGTGTTTCTTCCGAAAAGGCGGTTTTTCCTGCTCCGAAACCGGAACCGGGCGCAAGCCCGGAATTACAGAGCTGAACGCTTCGGCAGACGTTTCCGATATTTTCCGCCGCAAGGGAATCGATAACAATAACCGCCGAAGGCGAAAGTTTTTCCACAGCGGATTTTATTAAAATTTCCGGTTCAATTCCCGTTCTTCCGAAAACGCCGGGAACAAGCGAAAAAAGATTGCGCCCGAAAAATTCCCCGCAAAGAAGATTTTCCGCTGCAAGAGGCCCGAGAGAATCTGCCGTCAGAAAAGCGTTGCCGATTCCGACGGCAAGAACGCCGCCTTTTTCCGGGAGAAGTTTTTTGAGTCCGGCGGAAATTGCCTCAACCTCGTTTTCAAAATTTCCAAAAGGGAGTCGCGGAAAATCGGCTTCTACGGTAATGTATTTTCCAATGGGTTTTCCGAAAAAACGCGATTCTTCAGCCGTTTCTATGAAAATTTCGGAAACTTCGGTATCTCCGAAAAAGAATTTTCGTTTTTTTGAATATTCCGGAAGAATTTTGTTAATTATTTCTTTTGCAAGGTCAGTTTTTGTTGACATTTGGGTATCTCCTTTGTTATAATGACTAAGTACCGGTATTTTGCAGACCGTGTTAATGCAAACCCGGCTTATTTTTGTCTGTTCAGAAATATTTTTCTGATAATGATGGCAAAAACCCTTGACAGAACGGATATTTTCGTGTAAGATGATTATTTGTGAATGTATCCGATGGAACGAAGGAGGTGTAGTACATGCCGAACATTAAATCTGCAAAAAAGAGAGTTAAGGTTATCGCAACCAAAACCGCTCGCAACAAAGCAATCAAAACCAACCTTAAAACCAACATCAAAAAAGCTGAAATCGCTTGCGCTAA
>JAZUAX010000107.1:0-2646 GCA_045638185.1 Oscillospiraceae bacterium
GATTTTTTTCGCAATTTCCTTTACGGAATGGAGAATTTCATCTCTTCCTCCATAATTGAGTGCGATCTGAACTGTTGTTATAACTTCGCCGACTTCGGCATTTTCCGCTTCTTCCATAAGCTTTATAAGGTCGGAATCAAAGGGTTCCCTGTCTCCTATAAAACGAACTGCAATATGCTCGTTTTTAGCTTTTGACATACCCTTAAGATAGCTTCGCATAAGATTCATTATGCCGTCTATTTCTTCTTTGGGGCGTTTCCAGTTTTCTGTGGCAAAAGCATATACAGTAAGATATTTTATTCCAAGGTCACGGCAGCAGCGGGAAATATTTTCAAAAACCTCTGCGCCTTTTTTGTGTCCGGCATTTCGCGGAAGGCCGCGTTTTTTTGCCCAGCGGCCATTTCCGTCCATAATAATGCCGATATGTTCCGGCAAAATAAATTTATCGGACATATCGGCACCTCCATTCAAAATTCAGGAAATCAGATTTCCATAATCTCTTTTTCTTTTTCGTTAGCCATTTTTTCAACTTTTGCAACAAAATCATCGGTGAGTTTCTGAATATCTTTTTCAAGATCTTTAAGATCATCTTCGGTGATGAGTTTGTCTTTAAGCTGTTTTTTGCAGAAATCGTTTGCATCACGGCGATGGTTACGTACGTTTACTTTTGCTTCTTCTGCATGTTTTGCAATAGTTTTGCAAAGTTCTTTACGGCGTTCTTCGGTAAGAGGCGGGAAAACAAGGCGGATGCAAACACCGTCATTCTGGGGCGGAATACCGATATCGGAAGCGTTGATAGCTTTTTCAATAAGTTTAAGGCAGGATCTGTCCCAAGGCTGGATAACAAGAATTCTTGCTTCGGAAACGGAAACTGCTGCAACCTGGTTAATAGGGGTCATGGTGCCATAATATTCAACTGCAACTCTGTCAAGAACGCCGGGGTTTGCGCGTCCTGCACGGATGGAAGCAAAGTCATTTGCGAGTACGGAAAGGGTTTTCTCCATTTTTTCATTATAGGGAATAAGCTGTTCTCTCATAATGTCCTCCTTTTTCTCGGTGAATTGGTATTATAAAAGCCGATTTTATTGGAAAACTCACCGGGTCTTCCCTTTCGGCAAAATTAACGGATTTGAAAATCAACCGGTAACAACAGTTCCGATGTTTTCTCCCTTGATTGCTCTTACGATATTATCCGGATCGTCAAGGCTGAAAACCAGAACGGGCATATTGTTATCGCGGCAAAGTGCTGCGGAAGTTGCATCCATAACAGCAAGTTCCTTATCGAGAACTTCTTTAAAAGTAAGGGTATCATAACGTTTTGCATCGTCATATTTGTGAGGATCTTTATCATAAACGCCGTCTACCATGGTTGCTTTAAAGAAGATATCTGCATTGATTTCAACTGCACGAAGTGCACTTGCGGTATCGGTGGAGAAGCAAGGTCTTCCGATTCCGCCGCCAAAAATTACTACACGGCCTTTTTCAAGATGTCTGGTTGCTCTGCCCTTGATGAAAAGCTCCGCAATTTCAGGCATTGCAATAGCAGTCTGAACTCTTGCATTAACGCCCATCTGTTCAAGAGTATCGCCAACGGCGATTGCGTTGATTATGGTTGCAAGCATTCCCATATGGTCTGCTCTAGTTCTGTCCATGCTTCCGCTGGAACGTCCGCGCCAGAAGTTTCCGCCGCCGACAACAATTGCAACCTCTGCTCCGAGTTCGGTACATTTTTTGATGCTTTCGCAAATGGGGGTGATGATGTTAAAATCAAGGCCAACGCCTTTGGGTCCTGCAAGGGCTTCTCCGCTTATTTTTATAAGCACCCTTTTGTATTTAAGTCCGATGTCATATCGCTCCAATCGTCATAGCAGGAAGGAGCTTATTCTCCTCCCTATTCTATATTATTTTACTATAATAAAGAACAGATGTAAAGATTATTTTTGGATTTTATGCGGTCTATATAAAAAAACACCCTGCCGATTGGCAGGGTGTTGATTTTATGCAGTGTACAGCGATTACAGAAGAGAATCGAAAAGTTCGGGTGCATATTTCGGGATAACGGTGGAACCGATGTAGAGGTCCATTCTTGCTGCTTCTTCGATACCAGCAGCAACAGCAGCTCTTACAGCACCAACGTCACCGGTAAGGGTTACAACACCTTTACCGCCGACAGCATAACCCATGGTGATACCAACGAGGCTGATCTGTGCAGCTTTTGCAGCAACATCAGCTGCTTTGATAGCAGAAGTGATGCTGTAGAATTCCATTGCGCCGATTGCATCGCCTTTGAGAACCTGAGCGGTGCCGCTGAGTGCAGGAATAAGCTGAGGATGTACGTTCTGGATGATCATCTTATCAACAACACAGTTTCCGCCGTTCATTTCGCCAGCGAGAATGGAGGCTTTAACAGAACCGGTGTCACCGGTGATGATGATGATATATTTGCCGGGGCAAACAGTAGAAGTTCTGATAAGGGAAACTTCTGCTGCTTTGAGCATTACATCGCAGGTTTCGATACCTTTTGCAATGCTGTTAAATTCAAGCATTCCGATAGTCTGGATCATTTGCTCTCCCTCCTAATTACTACTCTGTCAGTAACAGCGACAACTTCGCCGTCAAAGCTTGCATAAACATTTGCGCCGAGTT
>JAZUAX010000108.1:0-24751 GCA_045638185.1 Oscillospiraceae bacterium
TCCAGCTGAGCTAACGGCGCAAATTGGAGCGGATGAGGGGAATCGAACCCCCCTATCCAGCTTGGAAGGCTGGCATTCTACCAATGAATTACATCCGCATAATGCACGAATAATTATATCAAAGGAAAAACGATTTGTCAATAACTAAAAAATTTTTATTTGGAAAAATTTTTAATAAAAATAATCAGATATTGTTTTTGGCGAAAAAAAGTTATATAATCATTCTATATAATACCATATTATGCCCATTATTAACATCAGGTTAACCAATTGAAAAATAAAAAAGGGTATAATTCATTAAGTTGCCCGAAAGGAGGCCGCATTATGAAGAAAAGAATTTTTGTTCTGTTTCTTGCTTTTGCTTTGGTTTTGATCTGCCTTTGCGGATGTTCCGGAGAAGACGAAACGGAAACAGAAATAAACCCGGATGAATTCAGCTATGATATGCTGGATCTTTCCATTGTTATGAACGAAATTTATAAAAAACTTGAAATAACCGATCTTGTCAAAAAAAGCCTTGTAAAAGTTACTGATGAAACATTTATAGAGGAACAATATTACCTTGATCTCAACAACGTTATTTCCTATGAGATACGTTATGCCGACGGAAGATACGGCGCTGCGGACGTTGCCATCATCCGTGTTAAGGAAGGCAAGGCCGGAGAAGTTATGAGCTCTCTTGAAAACCGCAAGGACGACCGAATCAACGAATTCAGAAATTATGACGTTTATGATTCTTACAGTTCCGCAATGAACGCGGAAATTTATCAGGAAGGCGAACTTGTAATTATGCTTATGCTTTCCGAAGATGATAAAATTTCTGCAAAGGAAACAATAAATTATTATCTCCCTTAAACCGAAAGGACATATATGAACAAAATTATAAACTTTTGGGAAAATCTTTCTAACAAAAAACGCGGGCTTTTGTTTGTTTTTGCAGGAATGCTCTGCCTTGCTGCAAGCCTTGTGCTTTTGATTTGCACAGAAAGCATTTTTTCAACAGTTTTGCTATATTTTTCCCTTGGCCTTAATATAATTGGCCTGTATATCCTTATGTGGATAAAGGACAGGAGGGACAAAGATGACAAAAAGTGAGGTCCTTCGCAGAACCTGGGTGGATATTTCCCTTGATGCGATCGATTACAACTTCAGAAAAATAAAAGCCCATGTGGGAAATTCAATGGTAATGGCTGTTGTAAAAGCGGATGCTTACGGCCACGGCGACAGAATGACCGCGCCTTTTCTTGAGGAAGCCGGTGCGGATTGGTTCGGCGTTTCAAACCTGGGCGAAGCTCTCGGAATCCGCGAAAGCGGCGTCACAAAACCGATTCTGATTTTCGGAAACACCCCTGCGGAATGTGTTTCCGATCTTGCAAAATGGAATATAACCCAGACCGCATATTCTCTTCGCTATGCAAAGGAACTTTCCGACGAAGCTAAGAAGCTTGGGGTTGAGATAAACGTTCACCTTAAATTTGATACCGGAATGGGAAGAATAGGCTTTGTCTGTTCCGAAAATAATTTCGATATTGCCGTTTCCGAAGCGGAGGAAGCCGCAAAGCTTTCGAATATAAAGGTTACGGGCGCGTTTACACATTTTGCTTCAGCGGACGAACCCTATGCTGAAGGCGTTGCATATACAAAGCTCCAGTTTGACCGTTTCTGCAGAATCTGCGATGCCCTTAAAGCAAGAGGCACCGATGTTGGCATAAGACATTGCTGCAACAGCGCCGCAGTGCTTTGTTATCCGGAGATGCATCTTGATATGGTGCGCCCCGGAATAATCCTCTATGGCCTTTATCCGGCTTCCCACGAGGAAGTTACATGCAGGCTGAAACTTCGTCCGGCGATGGAACTTCGTACCGTTGTCAGCATGACCAAAGATTATGAAAAAGGCTGCTGCATAAGTTACGGAAGACGTTTTACCGCGCCGCAGGATATGAAAATTGCATCAACAGCAATCGGATATGCAGATGGTTACCACCGCCTTCTCACCAACAAGGGCAGAATGATAATCCGAGGAAAATATGCTCCTGTTGTCGGAAGCGTATGTATGGACCAGACCATGCTGGATGTTTCTCAGATTCGGGAAGGGGAGGAAGGGGATATCCTAACCGTTTTCGGAAAAGACGGCGATGCCTATGTTTCCGTTGACGAAGTTGCAACTCTTGCCGGAACCATAAATTATGAAATAATCTGCGCTGTTTCCCGCCGTGTTCCCAGATGTTATTATCTTCGCGGCGAAAACATTCATAACTTCGATTACGCAAGGTGGAAGGAAAAATGAGTTTTGAAATAAAAAGGCTTTCGGAAGAAAATTCTTCCGCGGTTGCAGAAATCGAAAAACTCTGCTTTTCTCATCCCTGGAGCGAAGCAACCGTTTCTTCAGAGATAAAAAGCGGTTTTGCTGATTTTTTCGGTGCTTTTTGCGGCGATGAACTTGCGGGTTATATCGGCGGAAGAACCATTGCGGGAGAAACGGAAATTTTCAACGTTGCTGTCTCTCAGAAATTCCGCCGCAAAGGAATTGCAAAAGCGCTTATCGAAAAATTTATCGAAACAGTCCGTGAAAAGGATTCCCAGGTGATTTTTCTGGAAGTTCGCACTTCCAACCTCGGCGCAATAAGCCTTTATGAAAAATCCGGCTTTGTTTTCTGCGGAATAAGAAAAGATTATTATACCGATCCGAAGGAAAACGCAATTTTAATGCGCCTGGCTTTTGATGGAACCCAGGAATATGAAGATTGGGACGACGAAGATGAATAATAAAAGCCACGGTGCTATTTTTGTGAACGGGGCTTGTTTTTTTATTATATTTTATTTTGTGAGTTCTTTAAGACAATGCTCACAGATGTTTTTGCCCTTAAATTCGGAAACGCCGTCGGCGCTTCCGCAGAAAATGCATGCGGGTTCATATTTTCTGAGCATAATTGCGTTTTCGTCAACGTATATTTCAAGGGCGTCCTTTTCCTCAATATTAAGGGTGCGGCGAAGTTCAATTGGCAAAACAATTCTTCCAAGTTCGTCTACTTTTCTTACAATACCGGTTGATTTCATCAGTACGTCCCTCCCATTTATTTACAATTTGTAATTTTAATATACAGTAATTTCCTTTTTTTGTCAAGATTTTATAAGAGATGGGGAGTTTCATTTTTGGGTGTTTTCTTTTTTATCGCGGTTATGCTTTCGATAATTTTTGGAATGGTAAACGGAAAAACGGCAGAGGTTTCCGCCGCGGCGCTTGAAGAATCTGCCCATGCGGCAGAAATCTCCTTCCGCCTTCTGGGTTCCCTTTGTTTCTGGAGCGGAGTCATGAAAATCGCGGAAAAAAGCGGACTAATAAATTTGATTTGCAAAGTCGCAAACCCTTTGCTTATACTGATTTTTCCTTCTTTAAGAAACGAAAAAAAGGCTCTTGGCGCGATTTCCATGAATATTGCAGCAAATTTCCTTGGCTTGGGAAACGCAGCGACGCCTCTTGGCATAGCCGCAATGAAAGAACTTCATAAAATCTCCGGATATTCTTCTTTTGCAACAAAGGAAATGGTTTGTTTTGTGGTGATGAATACCGCTTCGCTTCAGATTTTGCCAACAACAGTTGCAACGGTGAGGCTTGGTTTCGGTGCGGAAAGGCCTTTCGATATTTTACCGGCTGTCTGGTTTGTAAGCGCGTGCTCATTGGTGCTCGGAATTTTTGCGGCAAAAATTCTTTTTCCGGAAAGGAAAGAAAAATGAGCACGATTTTCAGTACGGATATGATTGTTCCAGCGGTGATCATGTTTATAACCGGATATGCGCTTTATAAAAAAACGGATATTTTTACATCATTCACCGAAGGAGCGAAGGAAGGGCTGCGGTCCGCGGCTTCAATACTTCCGGCGCTCTGTTTTTTGATGACGGCAATTGGAATGCTGAGGCAAAGCGGCGTTTCGGAAATTCTTACAGCTATTTTGGAGCCATTGACACAAAAACTGGGTTTTCCGCCGGAAGTTTTGCCTCTCGCAATTCTGCGCCCTTTTTCAGGTTCCGGTGCGCTTGGGTATTATGAGGAACTTTGTGAAACAGTAAAAATGGGTTCTTTTCCGGAAAAGGTTGCTTCAGTATTGATGGGAGGGAGCGAAACAACTTTTTATACCGTGGCGGTATATTATGGTGCGGTTGGAATAAAAAAGGGCAGGAACACAGTTCCTGCCGCTTTGGTTTCGGATATTGTCGCCGCAATATTAAGCGTTTTTGCGGTCAATCTTTTTCTTCGATAAAAGGTTCTTCAATCGTTTCCGGAATTTCCGCAAGGGAATGTTCGTAACGTTCCATAAGATATTTTGAAAAAATAGCCACGGAAAGATTATAATAAGGAACCGACCAGAAAAGCGGAAGAATAAAAAAGGAAAGTATTCCCCAGACGATGAAGGAACATTTGAACCCGATTATACGGGTGCAAAGTCCTTTTGTTGCTTTTGCGGAAAGGGAAAAAGATTTAAAAACTCCGGTTCCGGAAACGCGGTAATATGCCGCGAGGCTCCAGCGCTGGACAAAAATCACGGCCAGAAAAACGCAAAGAATAATAATGCTTATTGCAAGGCAGCAGGCGGCGATTTTTATAATGCTTGCGGTTCGTCCGCTGTCTGGAATATATTTTTCGGAAAACCAGAGGAATGCTCCACCGGGAAGGATTGCAAGAGAAAAAACGAAAAGATATCTTACAAGAAATCCGATGGCGAAAAAAACGGAGCCGATGAATTTTTTGAATGAGGAAAACATATCGAAAAGAACCGAAATGCTTTCATCATTTCCTTCCGCAAAGGAAATATGGAGTTTTATATAACCGAGAACAAGCGAAGGAATGACAATAAGCCATACAAAAGCCGCTCCTGCGGTTATAGCAATGTTTTCCGGGGAGTTTTTATAAAAACCGATGAAATCGGAAAAATTGTTTTCTCCGCCGGAAAAAACGAGAAAAAGCGCGGTTTCCGCAAGGTTTATCGAAAGGCAGGCAAGAAGAACGATTATTGCGGATGCAACAGCTCTTCCACCGCAAAAACGCATTGCCCTGCGGGCATCACTTTTAATTATTCGAAAAAGTTCCATTCGCGTTCCTCCTCGGAAAGCTGAATTTCTTCTTCATCCTCACGGTTTTCGAAAGGAAGGGTGGAAATAACTTCGAAACACTGGTCGTGCATCCACATGGAAACAGAGGTGCTGAGAGTGTAACCGCATCCGCTGTTCGAAGCCCAATAGCGCATTTCCTGTTTGGGATATCCGCACATTGCGCAAAGGCCCATGATAACGGTTCCGTGAGTTACAACTGCGGTTTCGATAAGATGGTTTTTGGACATATCGTGGATGATATCATCAAAAGCACAGGCAATTCTGCCAGCAAATTCGTCGGATTTTTCTCCGTTGGGAGGGGGGCATTTTCCTTCGACCCAACCGATGAAAGCGGGGTTTTCGAGAAGTTCGGAAATGGGCTTTCCGTCAAAGTCTCCGAGGTCGCATTCGGTAAGCTCGTCCATTATTTCATAATCGGTTTCCGGGAAAAGGATATCCGCAGTTTGGCGGCAGCGGAGAAGAGGGCTGCAGTAAACTTTTTCCGCATAAGGATATTGATAGGTGTCCATAAGCTGGCGGAGTTCTTCGGTGCCTTCGGGAGTAAGCGCGGGGTCGCTTTTGTTTCCAAGGCAAATTTTCTTTTCCGGGTCTTCCGCCATTCCGTGGCGGACAAGATGGATTCTGTAAGTTATCATATTTCCTCCTGAAAAATACTTTACAAATTGTATGAAAAAGTTTATAATATACAAACAGTTATCGAAAAAAGGTGGATTTTGTCAGATGAAATCGGATTTTCCGCGCGTTTTGTCGCTTTTGAGAAAAGAAAAAGGCATAAGCCAGAAAGAAGCAGCAAAGGAACTTGGCGTTTCCCAGGCTCTTCTTTCCCATTATGAAAAAGGAATACGCGAATGCGGACTTGATTTTCTGATCCGCGCCGCGGATTTTTACGGAGTCTCCGCAGACTATCTTCTCGGAAGAAGTGCCGATCCTGACGGCATGACTCTTAATATTGAGGACATTCCGGAACCGGACGCAGCAGGAAAAGAAAACACTTTTTCCGGTGCGGGCGTTCTTCCTGTTATCAACAAAAAACTTATTGCAAACTCCCTTAACGTGCTTTTTGATCTTCTTGCAAAAAGCCAGAGCAAGGAACTTACAAAACAGGTTTCCGGATATCTTATGGCGGCGGTTTACCGTATGTTCAGAATTATATACTCTTTCAGCCCGAAAAACAATATGAACACCTTCAGTGTTCCCAATTCCGGAGCTCTTGAAAGCGCGGACGCCTACATGAAAACCTGTGAAGCAAGGGTTAAAAAACTTGAAGGAGATCCTTCCGTAAAAACCGAAAACATTTCCGTTTCTTCTGAAAGCCTGGCAAGGAACTATCCGCTTTTTGCTTCAAGCCTTTTTAGTCTTATCAAAAACTGCGAAGACAGCATGGAAAAATGATATATATATATTTTACCATGTGTAAAAGGGAATTTAAACCCGAATATTGTAAAAATTTTAAAAGGCGGCAGATTTTGCCGTCTTTTTTTATTTATGAAAAATTTGTTTAAAACAATGTTTACATCTAATCAATTGACAAAGAAAGCCTTTTTGTATTATATTATATATTAGATAAATATACAAGGAAAGAGGTGTCTGTTTTTAATGAGAAAAATTATTTTGTTTGCCGGAATTTTTGTTCTTCTTTTTGCTTTTTCCGGATGCACTGTTTTTGAAACGGATACCGAAGCACTTTTGTCTCCCCCTGTTTTTACTGAAGAACAGGAGAAGCTCAACTTTGCACTTACCGAAGTTATAGGCGAGGACTATGTTCTTAAATATCCCGAAAACGGAAAAACGAACTCTGCTTTTATTTTCAAAGATCTTGATAATGACGGAAGCGAAGAAGCCATAGCTTTTTATTCCGTTCAGGATGAAAGCACAAGAATAAATATCCTTAAAAACGAAAACGGAAAATGGATTTCCGTTTATACCGCTCCCGGTTTTTATGGCGAGATCGAAAGTGTCGATTTTGTAAAAATCGATGAAAAAGGCCCGGCAGTTGTTATAAAATGGGAAAAAGAAATCGGAATTTACCGTTATGAAAAAGAAAAACTGGAATCGGTTTACAGAGCAGAATGTGAAAATTTCGATGTGGCAGATATTGACGGAAACGGTTTTTCCGAAGTTATAGTTTTCTTCGGTTCTCCTATGGGAAGAAGTATTGTAAACATTGTTTATGAAGAAGACGGAAAAATTGTTGTTTCGGAACAGATTTCCATCCATGCTCCGGCAAACGAAATTTATTATAAAACCGCGGGTCTCCTTTTCGAGGGAAAATCAGCATATTTCATAGATTCCATGATTTATGAAGGAGTTTATCTCACTGAGATAATAACCTTTGAAAACGGCGAAGCCAAAAGAAATTTTGTAGCGGATTTTGTAAGAACAGAAGATGAAGACGAAGAAACCGAGGAAGATTCTTCCGGCGTTATTGTGATTCTCGGAGGAGATTACGGAAAACGCGGAATTTTCCTTCGTAACACAAAAGTAAGCTGCATTGATACAAACGGCGACGGAATAATCGAAATGCCTGTGGAAGTCAGGGAAGATTATGCCCAGGAAGCAAGCGAAAACATTTTCTTCCTGCAGTATGTTCAGCATAACGGAACCGAAGCGGTTCCTGTCTGGAACGGGGTTGCAAACACCGAAAACGGATATATCTTTGCGGTTCCCGAAAACTGGAACAAAACGGTTGAAATTCAGAAATCCGCATCCTCGGATCGTTTTGTTTTTGTTGAAAAGAAAAGCGGAAACGAAATTCTCGAAATTTTTGCAGTAAGCAAAAGCGATTATCAGGATAAATATGAAGATTATGTTCTTGCGGCGGAGGACGAAACAAAAAATTATTATGTAAAATCTTTTGTTTCCGAAGAAAGCCCTTACTATATTCCGCCGGAAATTTATATGGAAAATTTTATTTTTATTTGAAAAACGGGAGGGACAGAAAATGAAAAAAATTCTTGTTTGTGAAGATGAAGACGCTATCCGCGAATTTGAGGTGATAACTCTTCGCCGAGCCGGATATGAAGTTGTGGATGCCTCCTGCGGAGAAGATGCAATAAAATATTTTGAAGCGGCGCCCAGCGATTTCAGCGTTGTTCTTCTTGATATAATGATGCCCGGAATAGATGGTTTTGCTGTCTGCCAGAAAATCAGAAAACAGAGCAGCACCGTCGGAATCATTATGCTTTCCGCAAAATCTCAGGAAATGGATAAGGTAAACGGTCTTATGCTCGGTGCGGATGACTATGTTACCAAACCTTTTTCTCCAAGCGAACTTACCGCAAGGGTCGATGCTATCTGCAGAAGAATTTCCGTAACTCCGGAAACTCCTCATAACGATGAGCTCGTTTCCGGACCTTTCAATCTCAACATCCTCAGCAGAACTCTTACCAAAAACGGTGTTCCGATCGATCTTACCCAGGTCGAATTCCAGCTTATGGAACTCTTTATGGGCAACGAAGGAATGGCCCTTGAAAGAAAAAACATCCTTGAGAGAATCTGGGGCGAAAGCTATAACGGTGATGATAAAATCGTTGACGTAAACATCAGAAGACTTCGTATGAAAATCGAGGAAGAACCTTCCAACCCTGCCCATCTCCAGACTGTCTGGGGTTTTGGCTATAAATGGATGGCATAATCCAAAGAGAGGATTTATCAAAACATTTTTATGAAAGGAGGACGCCGGAATGGCAGTTAAGAAGATAACCAAACGATGGCTTTTCAACAGCTTCGGCGTTATCCTTGTTATTCTTATTGCGCTCGAATTTGTAATAGCTTTTTCGATAAAGGATTATTATTACGGAAGTGTTGAAAGAATAGTATATTCCCAGGCGGAAACCGTTTCCGGTCTGCTTTCAAAATATCATTCCGAAGGAAGCGGAGATTATGAGGAATATTTCCGTGGAATAGTAACTTCCTTTGAAAAACGAAATATAATGGAAATGATGGCAATAAACGAAAAAGGAGAAGTTGTCCTCACTTCAAGCGGTTTTTTGCCTGAGGAGAATTTTATAACTCCCGACTGTTACGAAGCAAAAAACGATATTGAAAAAACCGCGGAATATATCGGAGAGATAAACGGCGAGAAAATCATGTCCGTAACGGTTGTTCCGGAAGGAAGCACAGAGGATTTTTCCTCTTTCCGTCTTGTAACTTCTCTTAAAAATATCGATGCCCAGATAACTTTTGCAATAGTAGGAACAAGCCTTATCTGCATTGCGATAATTTTCTTCGTAATTGTTTCCGGTTCTTATTTCATCAATTCAATTGTTAACCCGGTAGGTCAGATAAGCGAAACCGCAAAGAAAATTGCCGAAGGCGATTTTAATGCAAAAATCGAAAAGAAAACCGATGATGAAATCGGCGAACTTTGTGAAACCATAAATTATATGGCAGATGAACTCGGAGCAACCGAAAGAATGAAAAACGATTTTATTTCTTCGGTTTCCCATGAACTTAGAACCCCCCTTACTGCAATAAAAGGTTGGGCGGAGATGCTTGAAGATTCCGCAAAAGACCAAAGCATTGATGAAAAAACCCTTGAAAGAGGAATGGGCGTAATAATCGGCGAAACCGAACGTCTTTCCGTAATGGTTGAGGAACTTCTGGATTTCTCCCGCCTTCAGAGCGGAAGAATGATACTTCAGCCTATGAAACTTGATATAATTGCGGAGCTTTCCGAAGCGGTGCTCACTTTTGAGCAGCGTGCTATCCGTGAGAAAAAAGCTCTTAACTATACTGAAAACGATGATATAATAGCTGTTACCGGTGATAAAAACAGGCTCCGCCAGGTTTTTGTAAACATTATCGACAATGCCCTTAAATACAGCGACGAAGGCGGAAGCGTGACCATTTCCACCGAAAGAAGCGAAAACGGTTTTGTTGATATCGCGGTGAAAGATACCGGAATCGGTATTCCGGCGGATCAGCTTGAAAAAGTAAAAACAAAATTCTTCAAAGGAAACGCAACCCGCCGCGGAAGCGGAATCGGACTTGCGGTTGCAGATGAAATTATAAGAATGCATGGCGGAGAAATACTCCTTGACAGTATCGAAGGAGAGGGAACAACCGTTACCATCCGCCTTCCCATAGATAAATAAACCAAAAGGAGAAAAAATGGAACAGAACGAAAAACAGACTTGTGCAATAAAAACTTCCGTTGGCGGACAGGCCCTTCTCGAAGGAATTATGATGAAAGGCCCGTTTAAAAGTGCAATGGCAGTAAGAAAACCGGACGGAGAAATAGATCTTTCCGTCTGGGATACAAAAAAACTTACCGGAATCCGCAAGATCCCTTTTATCCGCGGAACTTTCAATTTCATCGATACCTTGATCCAGGGCTACGATTGCCTTATGAAATCTGCGGAAATTTCCGGTCAGGAAGAAGAACCGGATAAGCTTGAACTCTGGCTTAACAAAGTTTTCGGAAAAGCTGCAGGAGCGGTTTTCGGAACTTTTGTAACAATTATTGCGGCGGTTCTTGCAATAGGACTTTTCTTCGGAGTTCCTGCTGTTGTTGCAGGCTTCGTCGGAAATTATGTTGAAAACAAAGTACTTCTTTCCGCAATTGAAGGCGTTATCAAAATTGCAATGTTCCTTGCATATATAATCGGTGTTTCCAAAATGAGCGATATCCACCGCACTTTTATGTATCACGGCGCTGAACACAAAACAATTTTCTGCTATGAGCAGGGTCTTGAACTTACCGTTGAGAACGTAAGAAAACAGCAGCGTTTTCACCCCAGATGCGGAACAAGCTTCCTTCTTATAGTCCTTGTTGTAAGCATTCTCGTTTCTTCTGTTATCACCTGGGAGAATATGCTTCTCCGCGTTCTTATAAAAATTCTTCTTCTTCCGGTAACTGTCGGAATTTCCTATGAAATAATCAAATTCGCCGGAAGACATGACAACTGGCTCACAAGAATAATTTCCGCTCCGGGCCTTTGGTTCCAGAATTTTACCACTCAGGAACCTGACGACAGCATGATCGAAATTGCAATTGCCGCCGTTAAACCCGTTCTGCCGGAAAATCCGGAGGATGCAGCATACTGATGAAAGTAAAAGAAGCTTTTGAAGTTATTTTAAGGCAGTTTGAGGAGGCAGGGGTGGATTCCCCTGCCTTTGAAATATCTGTACTTATGGAGGATCTGCTGGGTCTCCAAAGAAATCCGGAAATCACAGTTCCGGAAAAGGAGCTTTCTTCCGAAGAGGAAGAAAAACTCTTTTATGCCGCAAAAAAAAGAGCAGAAGGATATCCGCTCCAATATATTATAGGAAACTGGGAATTTTTCGGAAGAAAATTTTTTGTAGGTGAAGGAGTTCTTATCCCGCGCCCGGAAACGGAATTGCTTTGTGAAATTGTGCTTAAGTATTATTCAAGAACAATTCCGCCTAAAATAGTTGATCTTTGCTCCGGAAGCGGCTGTATAGCCATAACTCTTGCAAAAGAACTCAGCGGCGCCGACGTGACCGCTGTGGAGCTTTATGAAGGAGCTTTCGAATATCTTTCGAAGAACAACGAACTTCACGGAAAGCCTGTTAAAACGGTCAGAGGGGATGCTCTGGAAGCGTTCGGGAACTTTGACTGCATAGTTTCAAATCCTCCGTATATAACCGGGGAAGAAATGAAGGAGCTTCAGACAGAAGTTACATTTGAACCGGAAACCGCACTTTTCGGAGGAGAGGACGGGCTGGATTTTTACCGCGCTATAGCTGAGAACTGGTATCCGAATCTTAACGAGGGCGGAATGATTGCTTTTGAAATAGGAGATACACAGGGAAAAGCCGTTGCCGATATTCTTACAGAAAACGGATATAAAAATGCTTCCGTTTCAAAAGATTATGAAGGACGCGACAGGGTCGTTTCCGCAATCAAATAATCAAACAAAAAAAGACGCTTCATACGAAGCGTCTTTTTATTTTAAATTTAATCAGTCGTCAATGCGTTTTCTTCCGATGAGGAAAAGTGCAACTGCTGCTGCAACAAGAATTACGAGAAGACCGACAATGATCCATACCCAGAAGGGGATTCCGTCTTTTTCATTTTCTTCGGGTTCAACCTCGCCGCCGATTACTATAACTTCTTCGGGTTCGGATTCGGATTCGGAAGGAACTTCGGGTTCGGATTCAGGTTCGGAAGGAACTTCAGGTTCGGATTCGGGTTCGGAAGGAACTTCGGGCTCAGATTCGGATTCGGAAGGAACTTCGGGTTCGGAAGAGCTGGAAGAACTGGATTCCGGTACAGAAGAGGAAGAAGAACTGGAAGCAGGTTCTTCAACTTTTTCGTTGACGGTAACATCGAAAACAGCGGTCAGAGCGTCGTCGCCTTCGCCGTAAGTTACGGTTACGCTTTTGGTACCAACTTCGGAAAGAGTGGTAACGTCGGTAGTAAAGCCTTCAGTAATATCCTCTGCGCTGCCGTCGCCTTTATGAAGACGAACGGTCATACCGGTGGTATCGAGTTTTTCACCTGCGGTATAAACAAGTTTTTCGGGTTTCTGATAGATCTCAATTCTGAGAATATCGTTTGCGTCTGCATATTTGAAAGTTACGCGATAGGACTCTTCAAAAGTTTTAAGATTTCCGCGCTGATCGCCGGGAGCTTTTACAAGGATCTTAACAGACTGAGCTTCATCAAAAGTAAATACTACAGGGTCTGCCCAGGCAAGATCGGTAACATCGATTTCGAAAGGTTCATACGCATCGAGATCTTTGTCATATTTGTAAGCAACAGCGGTTACTTTCATTCCGGTGAGGTCAACTTTGTCGCCAAGATAATAAACGGTTTTGGTCGGCCATTTTTCGAGGTAGATGGAATCGATAAAATCGAAAGGAGCTTTTTCGCCAACGGTGATGGTGTAATCGATTTTGGAAACAACGGTTTTTCCGTCTTCTTTTTTATAGGTTACGGAAAAATTGTATGTACCGGCTTTGGAAGGGGTTCCCTCGAGAGACATTTTGAAAACATAGTCGCCGAATCTTTCTTTATAAGCCCAGCTTCCGGTAAGTTTCATGCCTTCGGGAATGTTGCCGCTTTTGCTGTAGGTTTTTGCACCAACAACTTCTTCAATAGCAAGACCAAAAGGTCTTCCTGCATAAGCGCCTTTGATTTCTTTGGTAGCTGCAAAAGCCTGGATAGGGAGAAGCAGAACAACCATAAGAACAGCTAAAAGAACGCTGAAAATTCTTTTTTTCATTTTAATGTATCCTCCTTAAAAGTTAAAAGGCATAATTTTATACATTACTATTTTACGACAAATCACAGAATACTGCAAGATGTTTTTTTAATATTATACCCCAGGAATTTGCAGTTTTGGAATATTTTAAGTAAATTTTTTGTTAACAACAGGCAAAAATCCAAAAAAAGGTGCGTACTTTTAAAAAAGTACGCACCCGAAAAGTAATATGTTATATTACGGATTATGCTTCTTTTTCTTTAAGGAACTGGTTAACAAGAATACCTACGATGAGAGAAGCAGCAATGGAAGTGATCTGGAGAGCACCGAAGTCAAGCATAAATCCGCCGATACCGAGAACGAGGATGGAGCTTACAACAAAGAGGTTGTGTTCTTTGTTAAGGTCAACGGTCTGGATCATTTTAAGACCGGAAACAGCGATGAAGCCATAAAGGGCAGTGCAGATACCGCCGAGAACGCAGCTGGGAATGGTGTTTACAAAAGCTACGAAGGGGCTGAAGAATGCAAGGCAGATGGAAAGAAGTGCTGCGGTTCTGATGGTTACGATGGAAGCGTTTTTGGTAAGAGCAACGCAGCCGACAGATTCGCCGTAAGTGGTGTTGGGGCAGCAGCCGAAGAATGCGCCTGCCATGGAACCTACACCGTCGCCGAGAAGGGTTTTATCAAGGCCGGGTTCTGCAAGAAGGTCGCGTTCAATGATGGAAGAAATATTTTTGTGGTCAGCAACGTGTTCTGCGAAAACAACGAAAGCAACAGGAGCATAGAGAAGCATAAGGGTTCCGAAATCGGCAAGTTTCATTGCAAGGCCGCCGTTGGAAAGTTCTTTGAATGCTTCAACAAATGCAAATTTGGGAAGGTGGAAGAAGCTTCCGAGGTTGATGGTGCTGAAGTTATTAACAAGTGCGGAATAATCGATAACTTTAAGAGCATCGATTCCTGCAGCGTTTCCGATAAGGGTGAAAACGGAAGCAAGAGCATAACCGGAAAGAACACCGATGATGAAGGGGATAAGTTTGATGAAGCCTTTGCCTTTTGCGCAAACCCAGATGGTTACTGCAAGGGTGAAAAGGCCGCAAGCGATTGCTGCAAGGCTGTAAGTTTCGCCGGTTGCGGAGGATTTGGTAAGGTCGCCGACAGCGTTTCCTGCAAGGGAAAGTCCGATAAGTGCAACGGTGGGTCCGATTACAACGGTGGGCATAAGTTTGTTAAGCCAACCGGAGCCAACAGCTTTAACAAGAAGAGCGATTACAACATAAACAGCGCCTGCGAAAACTGCGCCAAGGATAATTCCGAAGAAACCGAAAACGGTTGCGGAATACATGGAAGAAAGGAAAGCAAAGGAGCTTCCGAGAAAAACGGGGCTCTTTTTCTTGGTGAAGAACTGGTAAACAAGAGTACCTACGCCTGCACCGAGAAGTGCAGCTGCGGGGTCCATTTCAAGGTTAACAACGCCATATGCGTTAACAAGGATCGGGACTACGATGGTTGCGGTGATAATTGCAAGAAGCTGCTGGAAAGCAAAGATGATAAGCTGGCTGAATTTAGGCTTATCTTCAATGTTGTAGATGAGTTTCATCTTTTTTCCTCCTGAAATTTTCTTTTTATTTTGTAAAAAGCTTTACTCCAAACTCGCCGTCAATTGAAGGGACGCGAACGGAAATAAGCTCTTCACGCGAAGTTGGAATGTTTTTGCCCACAAAATCCGGGCGGATCGGAAGTTCTCTGTGGCCGCGGTCGATAACTACCGCAAGCTGGATAAAAGAAGGCCTTCCGTGTTTTAAAAGACAGTCGATGGCTGCGCGGGTGGTTCTTCCGGTGTGGATAACGTCATCAACAAGAACAATGGTTTTTCCTGTAACGTCAAAGGGAAGGTTGGCACCGGTAATTTTGGGATCCTGGTAGCTGTGGACGATGTCGTCACGATAAAAACTGATATCGATTGTTCCGACAGGAACTTCGTTGCCTTCGATGGAAAGAATATTTTCACGGATAATTTCCGCAATAGGAACTCCGCGGGTTTTTATGCCGACCAGGCAAAGGTTTTCGGTGCCGCCGTTGCGTTCGAGAATCTGGTGGGAAATTCTTATAAGACAGCGTTTGAGCGAATCGGAATCCATAATATCGGATTTGAATTCCATTTTTAACTACCACCTTTCGGCAACAAAAAACGGTTCTGCCAGAGAATCTGGCAGAACCGTAAAATTCCAATTTGTGCTCCGTGTTGATTCGGAATTTTGATCTTGCCGGTCTCTCTGTACCGTCTTTAAAGATCTGTTTTTCTAATAATACCACCGGAGAAGAAAAAATGCAACAATCTGATAAAAAAAGCTGCTATTTTGCCGAAGATTTCCTATATGAAACACCGAATACGGAAAAGGTTATTATTGCAATACCAAAAAGCTGAACTGCGGAAAAAGAATCTCCCATAATAAAAATTCCGGCAAGAACGGAAATTACCGTTGTGAAATTTGAAAAGACAAGAGCTCTTCCGGCGGGAATATAATTTAATGAATAATTTATAAAAAGAAAAGCGCAAACGGAAGAAACAACAGCAAGATAAAAAACCGAGATTATGAAAAGCGGATTTTTAAAAGGAAGAACAATTGCGGAAATATTTCCGCCGTTTTCAAAAAGCGAAACTGGCAGGAAAACCGCTGTTCCGAGAGCGAACATAACGTAGGTGCGTTCAAAAGCTGAAAAATGCTCCGAAGTTTTTCTGCTGAGAACGGTAAAAAATGCGGCAGAAAAAAACGCACCGAGGAGAAGGAAAAATCCTTTTGCAGAAAAACTGCCTATTCCGCCGGTTGTTGTAAGATAAACTCCGAAAACAGAAAGAACTGTGAAAAAGCCCTGGAGAAAACCGCATTTTTCGCCAAGGAACAAAACCCCAAGGATAACTCCGACAACAGGGACCATTCCTATCATAACGCCGGAAAAAGCAGCGGAAGTGGAATCTATTCCGTAGGTTTCACAAATAAAATAGCAAACCGGGTGGATAAACCCAAGAAGCAAAAGGCTTCCGACGGGCTTTCCTTTAAATGAGATTTTTGTTTTTCCGAAAAGCAGAAAAATATTAAGAGCGAGAAAAGCTGTTAAAAAGCGAATTCCAAGAAGGGTGAAAGGGCTTGCAAACTGGAGAGCAGTTTTTGAAAACAGAAAACTGAAGCCGAAGATGCTGTATCCGAGAAGAGCAGCAAAAGTGGCTTTTGAAATTTTAGACAAAACAAAATACCTCTTTTCACGAAAAAAGAAAAAACCGCCGCGAAAAATCGCGGCGGTTGGTGCGGATAACAGGACTTGAACCTGCACGTGAAAACACCAGATCCTAAGTCTGGCGCGTCTGCCAATTCCGCCATATCCGCAAATCTCCGTGGGTTTTCCCACGGATTTTTATTTTACAACAAATTTATTATGCTGTCAATTAAAGATTAAGAAGTCCCTCGTTCATCATGGACTGGGCTGCAAGCATAACGCCCATTCTTGCAGTGGGGTAAGTAAGTCCGCCCTGCATCCATACTGCATAGGGTTCACGGAGAGGTGCATCTGCGGAAAGCTCAACGGAAGCGCCAAGGTTAAATGCGCCGGCCGCCATGATTACCTGGCTTTCGTAACCGGGCATATCCCAGGGTTCGGGAGTTACGAATGCATCAATGGGAGAACCGCTTTGGATTCCGCGGCAGAAAGCGCAGAGTGCTTCCGGAGTTTTGAGGGCGATGGTTTCAATGATGTCTGTTCTGGGGTCATCAAAAGCAGGATCCGCTTCAAATCCGCAAAGTTCAAAGAAACGGCTTGCGAAAACAGCGGTTTTAACTGCGGAAGCAGTTACGGTCGGGGAGAAGAAAAGTCCCTGATACATGGGGCGGAGTTCGCCCAGAGTGCATCCGACTTCTCTTCCGACTCCGGGAGCGGAAAGACGATGGGCGCAAAGTTCAACGTATTCGTGTTTACCGGTGATGTAACCGCCGGTGTGTGCAAT
The DNA here is from genome assembly GCA_045638185.1 of Oscillospiraceae bacterium. GTDB lineage: Bacteria > Bacillota > Clostridia > Oscillospirales > Ruminococcaceae > UMGS1668. The sequence goes on from JAZUAX010000108.1 coordinate 17,278, forward strand.
TCCTGCGCCGGGGTTTTTGATAAGAGAACCGATGATAAGGTCGGCGCCTACCTGAGTGGGCTCAACTTTGTCAACGAATTCGCCGTAGCAGTTGTCGCAGACGCAGACTGCTTCCGGGTTTGCTTCGTGAACGATATCAAAAATCTTTTTGATAACTTCAATGGTAAGGCTTGCTCTGGTGGAATATCCGCGGGAACGCTGGATATAAGCCATTTTTGCGCCTTTAACAGCTTCGGGAATTCCTTCGTAATCGACGCTTCCGTCCTCAAGAAGCGGAAGTTCATCATAAATTACGCCGAATTCTTCGAGAGAGCCGACGCCTTTTCCGTGAATAACGCCGTTGAGGGTATCGTAAGGAGTTCCGGTGAGGGAAACCATTTTATCGCCGGGGCGGAGAACACCGAAAAGTGCGGTTGCAATTGCATGGGTTCCGCTCATGAAATTATGGCGTACCAGGGAATCTTCGGTTCCGAAAACCTGACTCCATACCTGGTCAAGGATTTCGCGGCCGCGGTCATCATAACCGTAACCGGAAGAACCGGCAAAAAGGCTTTCGCTTACGCGGTTATCGATAAAAGCGCGGAGAACTTTTTCGTTGTTATAAGTTTCAATTTCGCTGATTCTTGCGAAAGGTTTCTGGCAATCTGCTTCGGCTTTTTCAGCAAGTTCACGAAGACGGCTGTCAATTTTGAAAAAATCGCTCATTTTCTGTCTTCCCTTTCTTTGATGTTGTAAAGATAGTAATATGTTTTTGCGGCTTTATAGCCGAGTTTTTCATACATTTTCTGAACGTTTGGGTTAGCCGGAACAAGCCACGGAACACGTTTTTCGTCCAGAAGCATATTGGTGCAAAGCGCAGTGAGATAAGAGGCGTATCCTTTGTGGCGACTTTCGGGGATCGTTACAACCGAAACAACTGCACCGGAATTTTCAGTACGGCCTCTTATGCAGGCAGAGGAAACTGCTTTTCCGTTTTCATTAAGGGTAAAAAGTGTGCTTTGATTTTTGAGCACGCCTCTTACCATTCTAAGTTTCCAAAGGTCAAAACCGGAATCATCATCTTCGCCAAAAGCGGCCTTGGTTACTTTCCAGGCTTCGTCAAAGTTTCCGGAATCGCTTATATCAAATTCGTTTTCCGGTATATCAATGCGTTTTTCAGTGAACATCTGCACGGCGTTTTCGGTTTCAAAATCAAAAAGATTCTTGAGCACGCCGAAAGAATTTTCGTCGCAGTCAATATGCTTTATCGTTCCTCCGGAAACAAGGTTCGTTACAAAAAGAATCATTTCGAACCCGGGAATGCCATAAGGAGAAAAAAGCATGATCGAATCCGATACAGCATTCAGAAAAGAATGGGCATTTCCGTGCTCATCGATTTCGATCCATATGCTCAGAAGCTCAGGGTCGTCCATGAACGAAATGGCGGCCGCATTGAAAATGCTTCCGAAATAAGGTTCCTTTTCGGAAAGCCGGTTCAAAAGGCTTAAATCGTCAATAAGTTTTATCATATTTCACAAAGCTCCCTGCTCAGAATTTTGATGAGAGAGATTGTATATTCTGCGTCGGAAAGCTTGATGGTTGCATAAGGGCTGTGGATATATCTTGCAGGAAGAGAAACGGCAACGGGGCGGATTCCTCCTCTTGCCTGGTGGATGAATTTTGCGTCATTGAATCCGCAGATTCCGTGCTTGGTCTGTGCAGGAATGTTTTTTTGCTCGCAAAGATCCATGATATGGTGATAAAGCTCCATGTCGTAGAGTGTTCCGTTATCACGGAAGGAAACAACAGGACCTTTATCCTGCTTGCAGACAAATTTTTCGCCCGGAACGCAGGGAACATCGCCGGCAGTTGTTGCTTCAACAACAACCGCAATATCGGGATCAACGGAAAATGCGGCGTTTCCGGCGCTGTTTCCGCCAACTTCTTCCCTGGTTGTAAAGCAAACGGTTATATCATATTCCGCTTCCTCTTTGAGAAGCTCCATAAGAATTGCACAGCCTGCGCGGTCATCAAGTGCTTTTCCCATAACGCAGCCATCACCGAATTTTTCAAAATCGCTGTCAAAAACAGCTCTGTCGCCGAGTTTAACAAGCTTTTCTGCTTCTTCTTTGCTGTCAGCTCCGATGTCGATGAAAAGAGCATCGGTTTTGGTTGGGCTTTCAAATTCCTCTTTTTTAACAAGGTGGATAGCCTTGCTTCCCAAAAGTCCGGGAAGAGCATTTTCTCCCACAAGAACTCTTTTTCCAACTATAACGCGGCTGTCAATTCCGCCTACGTTGCTGAATTTAAGGAAGCCGTTTTCATCAATATGGGTGATTATAAACCCGACTTCGTCCATATGTGCAGAGAACATAAGACGGTTTTTAGGTTGTTTTTTTCCTTTTTTGGAAACAATAAGGTTTCCGGCATTATCGGTTTTTGCAACGCAATCCGGATATCCGATAACTTCATTATAGATGAGTTTTTTAACTGCGGCTTCATCGCCGGAAGTTCCTCTTGCAAGAGAAAGCATTTCGAGATTTTCAAGGAAGGTTTTCATATCAGTTTTCTCCTCCTTCCATTACAAATGCAGCAAGAAGTCTGCCGACATTTTTAACGTCATCTACGGAAACCTTTTCAATAATGCTGTGCATATACTGCTGCGGAATTGAGATGAGACCGGTGCGGACACCTGCTCCTGCGGAAGCTATTTCGTCTGCATTTGTTCCGGTGGAGGAACCGCCGTAAGCTTCAACCTGGAAAGGAATTTCGTTTTTTTCGGCAAGAGCGATGAGCTTTCTGGAAATTTCAATATCAAGAGTGGGGTGGAAAGCAACAACGGGGCCTTTTTTCATTGCTTTGGAATTTATATCTGTAGTGTCCGGAGTTTTTCCAAAACCTACGTCAATTTCAATAGCTTCTGTCGGTGCAACAGCAAAAGCAGCTGCGCCGGCGCCCTGGCCACCGGTTTCTTCCCTTGTAGAGAAAACTGCGGTAAGTCCGCAGGGAAGATCCTTATCTTTGAGAATTTCAAGAGCTTCGAGAATAGTGACACAGCCGCTGCGGTCATCAAGAGCGGGGCCGGTTACATATCCGTTTCCGATATCGCTCCATTTTCCGCACATCATAACGCGGTCGCCCATGCGCACTCTTTTTTCGGTTTCCTCTTTGGAAAAACCGATATCTATGAAAATTTCGTCCCTTTCGGGGTTTTTGTCGTTAACATCTTTGAGGTGGGGAGGAACATTGCAAACAACGCCGAGATATTCTCCTTCTTTTCCAAGAACGCGGACCTTGGTTCCGTAAATTCCTCTTCGGTCGATTCCGCCGCAGGGAAAAGTTCTGAGAAAACCGTTTTCCTCAATGTTGATTACAAGAAGAGCGATCTGGTCAAGATGGGCGTCAAGCATAACGTGGCGTCCGTTTTTTTCGGGAGCAACTTCGCAGATTACGCTTCCGAGGTTATCGATATATGTTTTTCCATAAGCGGAAAGAAGTTCAACGGCGGCTTTTGCGGCAAGTTTTTCGTCGCCGGAGTTTCCGTCAACGGAAGAAAATTTTAAAAGCAATTCTCTGGTATCCATTTTTATCTCCTCAAATCTTATAATCAGGCCAAAGTTCTTCGGCGGAAAGACCTTCAATCTGGCCGATTTTCGAAACAAGTTCCTTGAAATGTTTTCCGCGTATCTCAAAGTTTTTATAGCGGTCAAAACTTGCGGAAGCGGGGGAAAGGGTTACTATATCTCCTTCTTCTGCATAGGCATAGGCGGTGGAAACCGCTTCTTCCATATCCTCGACGAAAATCATTTCGGGGCTTCCGTCATAATCAGGGTGGTTCTGAAGTGCTTCTGCAATTTTCGGTGCGGTTGCTCCGCAAAGGATAAGGAGTTTTACTTTCTCAATAAGGCTCGGAGCAAGAGGAGCATAAGGAATGTTTTTATCATAACCGCCCGCGAGAAGAATTACCTTCTGGTCAAAACAGGAAAGACCGGCAATGGTTCTGGTGGGGCTGGTTGCGATGGAATCGTTATACCATTTAACTCCTTCAAATTCGCGGCAAAGTTCAATTCTGTGTTCAACTCCGCCGAAGTTTTTTGCAACGGAATACATGGTTTCTAGAGAAACTTCGCCCCAGGTTGCAGCAATTGCGGTGAGGTAGTTTTCAACGTTATGGAGTCCGGGGATTTTGATTTCGCTTCTGTGGAAAAGTTCTGTTATTTTTCCGTGGTCGGAATAACAAAGCATTCCGTCCTCACGGAGGAAGGAACCGTTTTCAACAGGGTTAAGATGGCTGAACCAGCGGAGTTCTCCGCGGACAAGTTCCGCCATGCTTTTGGTAATTACGTTATCAGCGTTGAGAACCGCAACGGAAAATGCGTTCTGGTGGCGGAGAACGTTGCGTTTGGCTTCGATATATTCTTCCATATCTTTGTGAACATCGAGGTGGTTCGGAGCAACGTTTGTCACAACAGCAACGTCCGGGGAAGTTCTCATGGAAATAAGCTGGAAGGAAGAAAGCTCAACAACGGCTCGGTCTTCGTCTTTGATTTCTTCAATTATCGGAAGAAGAGCTCGGCCGATGTTTCCGCCTTTATGGACGGTTTTTCCTTCCGCCGCAAGAAATTCGGAGATAAGGGTCGTGGTGGTGGTTTTTCCGTCGGAACCGGTTACCGCATATTTTTTGCATGGGCAGAGATCGAAGAAAACTTCCATCTCGCTGGTAACAGCTTTTCCCTCTCTTCTGAGTTCACAAAGAGTCGGGTTCCACCAGTTCATTCCGGGAGTTCTGAAAACGATATCTGCATCGATATCGTCGAGATATCCTTCGCCAAGTTTTAAAACCGCGCCGGATTTTTCAAGAAGCTCGGCGGTTTCACCGAGTTTTTCCCGGTCGGTTTTGTCCCTTGCTTCGGTGGAAATTCCTTTTTCAGCAAACTGACGGATAACGTCGGTGTGGGAAACGCCGATTCCGATGAAAGCGACCTTTTTATCTTTAATTTTTTCAAAGAATTTTTCTGCGTTTGTCATAATATCTGACCTCCGTTTTTATGGAGATTTGTTTTTTAACTAAATAATTATTATATCACATTATATTATAAAATTAAACAAATAAAGAAAAATAAAAACCGCAATTTAAGCGGATTGAAAAAGGAAAGTTTTTTGATTATAATTTAAACGGAAAACAAACTTTAATTCGGAGAGATAGCAAATGATTCGGATATCATACACATCAATGGTAGTGTTCATAAGTATTATTTGGTGTTTTATAAGAGCTGTATGTGCGGTTAAAGCCAAAAGATTGGATTGGAAGAGAGAAATACAGTTGCTTTTGGTATATGTTTGCATTGTCGTTGTTGCTCGTTTTACTTTCTTTCCGTTTTCGAAAGTAAACGGAGAAATACAGCCGCTTATTTTTGAAAGTATAAAAGCGTTTCCTTTTAGGATAAATTGGATTCCGTTTGTTAATCTTTTTGATTATCCCGAAACGAAAGACATTCTGATAAACGTTATCGGAAATACGGCAATGTTTATTCCATTGGGGATTGTTTGGCCAAGCGTATATAAAAAATTGAATACCCATCGGAAAGTTGTTTTTGCAGGAATCGGCGTTTCTTTATTTATTGAAATTTTACAGCTTCCTTTCTATGACAGAGTATCCGATGTTGATGATTTATTATTAAATTCCCTGGGTTTCATCATTGGATATCTGCTGTATCTTCTTGTAAAGCCAACGAGCAAAAAGATGTCAGAAATTAAGTGAATTCGAACTTACCAAACAGATCAGCAAGGCTCTTAACAGGGCCTTGTTTTGTTTCAAGCATATTATGCAAAAGAAAATTTATTTGCAACAAAAAAATCATTGATTATATCGCTTTAATGTGTTAAAATATTAAGCGTGATTTTGTAAAGAAGGAGGGATTTTCCGTGACTAAGGAAGAAAGAGAGGCAACTTTCGGTAATTTCAATATTCTCGAAACCGAAGTTGCAATAAAATTTATCAAAGACAGTTTTGAACGCGAGCTTGCGGATGCCCTTAATTTGACCCGTGTTTCCGCTCCGCTTTTTGTTTTTCCGGAAACTGGTCTTAACGATAACTTAAGCGGTGTTGAACGCCCGGTTGAATTTGATATCCTTGATATCGGAAAAAGAAATGTGCAGGTAGTCCAGTCCCTTGCAAAATGGAAAAGACTTGCTCTTAAAAAATATGGATTCACCATCGGAACCGGACTTTATACCGATATGAACGCCATTCGCCGTGACGAAACTCTGGATGCGCTCCATTCTATCTATGTTGACCAGTGGGACTGGGAGAAAGTTATAAATCCGGAAGAACGCAATCTCCACACCCTTAAAAATGCTGTAAAGGATATTTATGAAGCCCTCCGTGAGACTCAGTTCAAACTCTGCGGAAGATTTCCGGGTTTCCGTCCTTTCCTCCCGGAAGAAATAACTTTTGTTTCAACCCAGGAACTTGAAGATATGTATCCGGACAAAACGCCGAAGGAAAGGGAAGACGCTGTTTCCGAAAAATTCGGTGCGGTTTTTCTTATGCAAATCGGCCTTCCGCTTAAAAGCGGAAAACCCCATGACGGAAGAGCACCGGACTATGACGACTGGATGCTTAACGGCGATATCCTTGTCTGGAACCCGGTTCTTGAACGTGCTTTCGAAATTTCCTCCATGGGAATCCGCGTTGATGCAAAAGCTCTTGATGCCCAGCTCCAGATTTCCGGCTGTACCGAAAGAGCAAATCTTCCATTCCATAAAGCTCTTCTGAATGACGAGCTGCCTCAGACAATGGGCGGCGGTCTTGGACAATCGAGAATCTGTATGCTCCTTCTCGGAAAACGCCATATCGGTGAAGTTCAATCATCGATCTGGTCGGAAGAAATGATTTCCGAATGCGAAGCAGAAGGGATCCATATTCTTTAAAAAACGGTTGTTATATATGAAAACCGGCGGAGAAAAATCTCCGCCGGTTTTCTTTTTCTTGACATGAAGATGAAGCGGGAATATAATATAATTGCGTTGTTAAAAAACAAACAAAGGAGAGATTTTTCAAATGAAAGCACTTATTATCAAAGGCGTAAAACAAATTGAACTTTGTGAAAAAGAAAAACCCGTTGCTGATGAAAGATTTTCTGTAATTAAAGTAACCCATGCGGGAATCTGCGGAAGCGACCTCCATATGCTTTGGGGCGCAGGATATATCATCAGCCCTGATTACGTAATCGGCCATGAATTTGCAGGTGTAATTGAAGAAACTCTTCCCGGTTCCGGTTTTGAAGTTGGCGACAGAGTTGTTGCAATGGACGTTTCTCCCTGCGGCGAATGCGAATATTGCAAATCCGGCCGTTCCGAACTTTGCGCAATGGGCTTTGCGGAAGCACCCGGCGTTGGCGGCGTTGACGGCGGCTATGCCGAATACAGCAAAGTCCGCAACGATTTTATTAGAAAACTTCCGGATAACGTCAGCCTTAAACAGGCCGCAATG